>NZ_JACJSE010000021.1 GCF_014698045.1 Aulosira sp. FACHB-615 | reverse complement strand
TTTTTTGAAGATGTGCTGCAACTATTTTTTCTCGAAGATCGACAGAGTATGACTTCATTTAGAGGTATTTATATTTTAATTTATTGTACCTCATAACAGACGCAAGTGCTGTAAGCTATCGAGCCGTTGGACAGTTAAAGGGAGACACAGTTATTTGGTTTTGGGTGGGGTCACATACAGAGTATGAAAGGCTACTATCTCAGATGTAATATACCAGCTATTACAGGCAATAATTATGGGGAATGGAACGCACCATCAAGTAAGCCTGTCGGACTACGCTCAATTTAGCTGTGTTTATTTCTGGTCATCTGTGCTTTAATTGTCAAAACTTGGGCATTACCCAACATCTATCATTCCAACACTGCTCATGATTGACATTGACGGTTCCTACGGGGAGGGAGGCGGACAAGTTCTCCGTACTTGCCTGAGTTTAGCCGCTATCACGGGTGAACCTATTCGCATTGCCAATATTCGTGCCGGACGCAAAAAGCCAGGGTTAGCGCCACAACACCTGACAGCAGTCCGCGCGGCGGCGAAGATTTGTCAAGCTCAATTACAGGGTGATGCTTTGGGTTCGATGATGCTGGAATTTATGCCCAGTCGCTCAGTGCAGTCGGGAAACTATACTTTTGATGTCAGTGAAGTGTTAGAAGGTGGTTCGGCTGGAGCAATTACTTTAGTTTTACAAACAATTCTTTTACCGTTAGCTTTAGCCAAGGGTAATTCTCAAGTAACGTTGCGTGGTGGTACTCATGTGATCTTCAGCCCGACGATGACATATATTGAGCAGGTATATCTGCCAATGCTTCAGCGTATGGGTGTTAAAGCATCTGTGAAATTAGGTGCTTGGGGGTGGTATCCCCAAGGTGGCGGAGAGGTAACATTGCAGGTGAGTGGTGGTAGTCAACTCAGTGGCATAAATTTACTCAAACGCGGTAATTTACGCCAAGTACGGGGACTGGCAGTGGTGACGGAATTACCTGCTCATATTCCTCAGCGAATGGCAAATCGGGCTGAGAAAATATTACGCATAGCTGGGTTCAAGGTTTCTATGCAAACTTTACGAGAAAGAGGTGTCGCTGCGGGGGCTGGGATTTTTCTGACGGCTGAATATGAGAATAGCTTGACGGGATTTGGTGGGTTTGGGCGATGGCGGATGTCATCAGAAAGGGTGGCTGAAATTGCTTGTGAACAACTGTTGAAGTTTCACCAAACGGGTGCGCCTGTCGATGAGCATTTAGGAGATCAGTTAATTTTGCCAGCCACTTTGGCTACAGAAGCAAGCCAGTATCACGTAGCGAATATTAGTACCCATTTGACAACGAATGCAACTGTAATTGAGCAGTTTGGACTGTCGCGGGTAATGGTGGATGAAGTGGAAAAGATTGTGAAGGTAGTGCCAATATCTGACGCAGAGACGCAGAAAGTAAGAGTTTGAGAGGTATTTTGGGAAAGTTATAGGACTTGAAAAAATAAGGTTTTAGAACAGGGTGCAGGAATATGAGGGTGTAAGTATTCAAAACCCTTTCATCCTCACACCCAATCTCCACAGAAAATTTTGATGCGTAAGTCCTGAGTCATAATCTCTAGTCCTGTTCCCTACGATAAAATCCCAATTTGTTTGACTCAGCACTCACTTTATTTTACAGGTGGGGGCTTCTGCCCGAATTGGCTAAAATTAGTAAGTCACGCGATGTGCAACTTATTCTTGAAACCCCTCTCCAAACCTCTCCCCGTTGGCGTTAGCCTGCCGTTAGGCAAGCGGAGAGAGGCTTTGAATCTTGCTCCCCTTCCCTTGTAGGGAAGGGGTTGGGGGTTAGGTTTGAGAGAAAGTTGCACACGGCGTTAAGTCTTAACCAACAAAAAGCGATCGCATTCATTCAACCATCAAACTAGATTTGATATGTCAATCGAATATCCAGAATATTGGACACATCGTCAATGGATGAGTCGGGCTTTAGAAATCGCCCAAGCCGCAGGAGAGGCGGGTGAAATTCCAGTTGGTGCTGTTATTGTCGATAGTCAGGGAAATTTGATTGCTGAAGGGGAAAATCGCAAAGAACGGGACAAAGACCCGACAGCCCACGCCGAAATTGTAGCAATTAAAGCAGCATCTCAAACATTACATAGCTGGCGACTGCATGAATGTACATTATACGTAACTTTAGAACCTTGTCCGATGTGTGCAGGTGCAATTATCCAATCACGGTTGAGGACGCTTGTCTATGGAGTGGACGATACTAAAACTGGCGCAATTCGGACTGTCCTAAATATTCCCGATGGTGCAGCTTCTAATCATCGTCTGCAAGTCCTGGGAGGCATTCTAGAATCAGCTTGTCGCCAGCATTTGCAAGCTTGGTTTGCTACTCGCAGACTTCAACAAAAAACTACAGACACCAAGAAAACTGTCCAATCATAACTACACAATTTATAAAAGAGAATTTACGGTTTAATTAATCACTATTTAATCAACCTCTGGGCAATTCGCAGCTACCGACATGATAAAACTTGACTTCTCCCAAAATACGCAACAGATCAAGCCAACATCACAGAAATCATTAAATCATCAGGTGGCTGATACTACCTCACAGGTTTCTCCCTTGTTAGGGCCGATAGCGTATCGTTTGGGACGACATCTGCTTTTACCTTTGTTCTTCGGCAGAATTACCATCACGGGACAACACAATGTTCCCACAACAGGGCCAATTATCTTAGCACCCACCCACCGGGCGCGTTGGGATGCTTTAATTGTCCCTTACGCTACTTCTCTAATTACTGGGGGAGATTTGCGCTTTATGGTGACTATCACTGAATGCCAGGGCTTACAAGGCTGGTTTATCCGTCGTTTAGGTGGGTTCCCTGTAGATCCACAACATCCGACAATTTCCACCTTACGACATGGCGTTTCTTTACTAGAACAAAGAAAAACCTTGGTCATCTTTCCCGAAGGCGGCATTTTCCGCGATGGTAAGGTTCATCCTTTAAAGCCAGGAATTGCCCGCTTGTCTTTGACTGCGGAAATGAATCACCCAGGACTGGGGGTCAAAATTGTGCCTATGAGTATCAATTACAGCGAACCCTATCCCAACTGGGGTACAGATGTGCATATTAACATCGGCAGCCCGATTAATGTTGCAGAATATACTAACGGTTCTGTCAAACAAAATGCAAAACGGATGACAGATGAGTTAGCCAAGGAACTGCAAAGCTTAAATCATCAAGAAGCAGAAGTGACTAATGGGCAATGGTCAATGGTTAATGGTCAATAGTCATTTGTGTGTGATTTAAGCCTAATTACCAATAACTAATTCCCAACTGTTTAATCTACCAACATCTTGCGGTGCAGCATCGATGAGCCACAATTGCCAGCGCCCTTGACCAGATATGGATAGTAATTGCTTGAGGGCAGGATGCGATCGCACGCTATAAGTCGTCTGCAAGTTTGTCCTTCTACCTAAAGTCCGGTTTTGTAACAAAACTGACTGATTATTCGGTGCTATTAAGTAAATTTCTACATCGCCTAAGAAATCGTGTGAGACATTCACACTCACTTGAATATCTTTAACGACAATATCTTCGTTAATGGCGATCGCACTTTTCACACCTTGGCGATCGTTATCGGGAATGCCTACAGAGTTGGTATTACTCACCCGCAAATTTTGGCTGACTGGTGATGCGCCTTCTCGCATTTGCTTGGCGGCTTGGACTGCTTTAGCGGCGTTGATTTTGCCATAGCCAAACCATTGGGAATGACCATTACCATTGTATGTCCCGCCTTTTAAACCTAATTGGGGGTCGGGATTCGGGTCAACTATTTTATCGGCAGTTTCTTGTAAGATGCGTTTAACTTGTTGAGCAGTTAAATCGGGATTCGCTGATAAAATCAAAGCTGCTACCCCAGCCACCACAGGCGTAGCACTGGAAGTTCCACCAAAAGTACTGGTAAAATTCCCCTTGTCGTAACCTGCGGCTCCTAATTGGTCAGTTGTAAACACACCCAACCCGTTAAGATAAGCAGCGATCGCAGGTTGGGTATACACATAACCCTTTTCCGGAAATGACATTCCTGGTGGCGCATTATTACTAGGCGCACACACCGCAATACTATCTCCCCAATTACTGTAAGCCGCTTTCTTATTCAAACTCGTGGAAGCCGCAACAGTAATCACATCAGGATGTACCGCAAAACCACTGAGCCACTCGGTTTTACCTTGTAAAATTTTATCAGGCCAACTTTGTTCAATTACACTCCCATTAATTGGGCGATTGGCATTACCAGCAGCAAAACAAATCACACATCCTTTTCCCTTCCTGCCTTTGGTGGCTGCGCGGGTAATTGCCGCCCGTTGCCGCAAAGACAAGGGGAAATACACAGCCGAGGCTCCCCAACTGCAAGAAATTACACTTGCACCCTTGTCAATTGCCCAATTAAAAATTTGTTCAACAGATTCATCATCTAAATAGCCAGTGGTACGGATGGGCATAAACGCACAACCAGGAGCCACCCCCACAATACCAGAACCATTTTCTTCGGCAATGGCTACCCCTGCACAAGCTGTCCCGTGGCTAGTTTCTTTCGCATCAGGTAAAGGTAGAAAATCATTTTGTTTCAAATCTCTAGGGGCAACAACTTTACCTGAACCTTGAAAATCAGGATGATTCAAATCAAAAGAATCATCCACCACAGCCACAACCACAGAACGCACACCGCGAGTAATATCCCAAGCTTTTTCCACTGAGATATGAGAACCTAAAACTAAATCCTCACCGCCGCTATGGTTTAAGTACCACTGTTGGGTATAAAGCGGGTCACGGGGTTTATAGTGTGTTTCGCTGTTAATGATAATGTTAGGTTCAGCAGCTAACACTTCTTTGAGTCCTTGGAGTTGGTTAGTAATTTTAATCGGGTTGTCTGTAGCTTGTTTACTAACCAAAAATACGAAAGTGTTAGGGATACCCAGAACAGGTTGATCTTGAATTAAACTATAGGCGCTGGCGATCGCATTAATTCTAGGCGCTGCTATATCTTCTAAAAATTGAATAGTAATTTGGTCGCCTAAATAAACAAAAGTCCCAGGATTATTTTTAATCGTGTAAACATGGCTGGCAAAGGCTACAGTTTCTGCGGCGCGGGCTTGAGACATCGCCGCATCTAATTGGGCGGGGGGAACTTGAAATAATTCTAGTTGTGCTTGGGGAATACTGCGCTGCCAAATGCCCCAAGTTACCTGAGATAATTGTTGAGGTGTAAAATCGTTAGCTGGGCGGATGGTGAAACGGTCTGTTGCTTTTTCTAACACTAATTCTTCACCACCGCGTTGCAGAACAAATCCCAAATTGCTGGCTGGTACACCTGTGGTTGGAAGATCAGAGGAATTAATGCGATCGCTCATAATAGACGATGGTAATTAGTATACAGAGGCACTGGGAACTCGATTAAACCGATTTTCAGTCTAAAGCAAAGAAACCGAGTATATAGCTGTGTTTTGTTTAAAACGAAAACAAAGTTAAGATACCCAAAGTTTCTCTTAGTATTTATATATATTTGTCACACCCAATTTAATCCATGAAAATAGCTGCAACTGCGCCTTTTCTTAGCCTCAGTTCCTTCTCAGTCATCCTCCTCTTGAGTTTGCTATCACCCGCTTATAGCCAACAAGCACAGCCCATTGACCCGAATGACCCCAACAACCTCCGTCCTACCACCCAAACCAATAGCCTGTTAAGCATTGAAGGCGGAGAAAGACTGATGAAAGAGGCAGAAGCAGCAGTTTCCGCCCAAAACTATGCCCTCGCTGCCAAAAAACTCCAAGAAGCACGGCAAGTTTTTAATCAGCTATCTAACTTTTATCAAGACCTAAACTCTAGCTTTTCTGGTATTGACATCAGAGTGTCTGACTCTCAACGTCAAAAAGCTTTCTTAACTGCTCAAAAGCGAGATGAAGCCACATATCAACTAGCACTCGTACATCGCGCCCAAAATCAGCCAGAATTAGCCGTACCACTATTAATTCAAATTATTAGAAGTCAAAATCCCACACGCGATTTAGGTAAAAAAGCATATCAACAGCTATTTGAACTCGGTTTTGTTGATACCCCCTACCCCAGACAAGGTAGTGGCGGTTCCACTTCTCAAAAATAAACCTTTGTCCCCCTTATCCCTCTTCCCCCTACTCCCCACTCCCCACTCCCAACTCCCTAATCTGCTAATAATAGAGAAGTAGTTTTTTCAGAAATTGCGATGATTAGTCCGCAGCAGATTGAGGCTATGATCAAGGCGGAACTGCAAGACGCTCAGATACAAGTACAAGACTTAACAGGTGGCGGAGACCACTATCAAGTTACAGTCGTATCATCGCAGTTTGCAGGTAAAGGACTGGTGCAACAACATCAGCTAGTTTATGGCGCGTTGCGGCAAGCTATGTCCACAGAAGCAATTCACGCCTTGGCAGTTAAAACATTTACGCCAGAAACTTGGCAAGCAACCACCACTTCATAAAATCAATAGTTCCAAGCTAAGTTGAGCATTGACTATTGATTTTTTTATATCCGTAGCATAGGAAACGAAAACACCATGTCACAAGAAGTCCAAGAGAGAATTCAGAACTTAATTAAACAAAACAAAATCTTTGTTTTCATGAAGGGGACTAAGTTAATGCCTCAATGTGGTTTTTCTAACAACGTCGTCCAAATCCTCAATACTTTGGGTGTTCCCTTCGAGACGATTAATGTTCTGGAGGATTCTGAAATTCGTCAAGGCATTAAAGATTATTCCAACTGGCCGACTATTCCCCAAGTTTACATTGATGGTGAATTCATCGGTGGTTCCGACATCCTGATTGAAATGTACCAAAACGGCTCATTACAGGAAAAAGTGGAAGTTGCTCTAGCTTCGTAATTTTAAAATAAGTTTAATTACAAAAAAGCCCCTGTAACGGGGCTTTTTTGATGGACTACGCTTCCCAAAGCAGAAAAATTACTCAATGGTTAGTAGCAAGTAGTGAATAAAAAATTTTCTGCTTTTTAATTAAAATCACAATCTTAAACACCCCTTATGAGAGTTACCAAAATTACCACAAGTCAAAGGGGATGTTTTCTCCAGTACATTCTCTCCCAAAATTTGCACCATCGCACACTTGATAAATACAGATAACGTGCTATAATCATCTGCGTCAATCTACGTTTACTTTGAATGGCTAAAGCAAAAGCTTTAGTAGTAATCGTGTTGTGGTTGTGGTTCCGGCATTGCAAAATTTGAAGCATCGTACAAGTAGCGGCTGGCTTCCTCTTCTAGACGATGAATCAGATATGGCTCGATAGCGTTGCCATGTCGCAGTGCGGCTAGATATCCATCCAAATACATCCGCATATCGTCCATACGATAACCGCGATTCCATAGCTCGACGAAGGCGTCTGTGAGTCTTTGGTAATAGCGGATGGTTTGTGTGTCTTGAAGCATAACTGCTGTTTGATCTCTTTGGAATGAGAATTGTAAATGATTAACGCTGAAATGTGAAGTGCCACTTTCGCTTTTTTAGCGTTTTTGGCATATAAGTTATGCCAATGATTCTGCTTTGATCTGCCCCCTCCAGCAGCTACAGCGTATTTAGATCCTATTCCAGAAAACTGGGAAATTGATTGGTAAGTAATTTATTCTTATGATTTCTTCTTTCAACAACCTGATTTTTGTGGTTGAGGTTAAGCTTAAGCAAGCAGAAACTAGACTTCAACAGCAGGCTGAAGGACTTTTACAAGGATGACAATTTGGCTGAGTACAAGTTCTTCATCAAGTTACAATTTGCTAAAAGCAAAATGATTGTTAAGAAGAACTTTTGATAAGTCTAACAAAAATTTAAGAAAATTACTAATTAACCTTGGAAATAGGCTGAGGTGGGAGATATTGCCACCCTTGTTTAGCATAAATGTCAAATGAATTGTGAGTAGAAGTAACAAAGACTACAAAACCTTGAGCATGGGCTTGTTACTTTGAAAGTCATCAACGCTAAGGGGTCTTACCGCCGTGGGTTCGGTTTGTATTGAAATCGTTGAGGGGAATCCCCATCTGAGGTCGTTGCTGGGTTGGCACTTGCAACAGTTAGAGTATAGGGTAAATCAAGCTGCCAGCATTTATCAAGCAAGAGAAGTGTTTTTAACCCATCAACCTACTCTAGTCATTCTAGATGCGGATCTGCCCGATGGAGATGGTATCGAGTTTTGCCGTTGGTTGCATCGTCAGCAACAGCCTTTAATCTTAATGCTGTCTGCACGTAGCAACGAGGCGGATGTGGTCGCAGGACTAAAGGCGGGGGCCGATGATTACCTCAGCAAACCTTTTGGAATGCAGGAGTTTTTGGCTAGGGTTGAGGCATTAATTCGCCGCAAACGCACGCCGACTGCGCCAGCTTATTTAGACTATGGCACTTTGCAAATTGATTTAGTGCAGCGTCGTGTCCGGTTCCAAGGGGAGTTTATTGATTTAACACCCCAGGAATTTAGTTTGTTGTATGTGTTGGCGCAAGCTGGCGGAGTACCTTTGTCTCGCTCAGAATTACTGCGTCGTGCTTGGCCAGATGCAATTGACAACCCGCGCACGATAGACACTCATGTTTTATCACTACGTAAAAAAGTAGAACTTGATCCCCGCCAACCTAGTTTGATTCAAACTATTCGGAATGTGGGATACAGATTTAACATGGAAATTTTGAATGCCAATCTTCCCCAATCACAAACTAAGTTAGCAAAAGAACGGTTTAGCAATCAACGTCCAACAGTAACTACTCAACGGTGATGAAGCAGGTGAGAGGTAACAGGTGAGAGGTGACAGGTGATAGATTTTGCCTGGATTTTATCATCTGCGGATTTCTAAAACTATGCTTCAACTGCTACATAAGAGGGTTTGGTTGGGTGCAGTACAAGTTTTCAGGAGAGAGGCTAGAGGCTAGAGGTTATAGACTAGGCTATTTTGCTTTATCCAAACAAAGAGTGCTGTAAGAGTTGTGTTTAGGGTGATTTATCAGATAAGAGGTTTTTAAATCCATTCTTGTGCGGCTTGAGTTTCTGCCTGAGTCAAACTTGCTTGTAAACTGACTAAATCTACCTCAGAGGCGGGTTTGTCTGCTAACAACTGGCCTTGGTGCAGGTGTAACAGCCTTGTACAAAACATTTGGGCTAAATCTAACTGGTGATTAACCATCAAAATTGTAGTTTGTTGGGTTTGGGCTAGTTGAATGAGGATTTGCATCAGATGAGAGGCTGTACCCGCATCCAAGGCTGATGTTGGCTCATCTAATAGTAAAATTTTGGGGTGGATGATTAAAGCACGCGCGATCGCAACTAATTGCCTTTGACCCGATGACAACTGTAACTCATTTTTGGCTAACCAGTCATTAGGAATATGCAGTTGTTCCAGGCAATGGCTAACTCGTTGCCGAATCGTCTGTTTGGGTATTCCGCGCAAAACTAAAGGATATTCCAATGCTTGCTGGACTGTCATCCCCAGTAGTCTTGACTCTTGCAACACCAGTGTTACTGTTTGGCGCAGTTGAATAGCAGGAATTTGGCGATATTCCTGATTTTCCAGATAGATTTTACCGCTAGTCGGTTCAGTTAAGCGGTTTATCAAGCGTAGTAATGAGGTTTTACCAGCACCAGTTACGCCAAAAATCGCAATTCTTTCACCAGGGAATACTTGAAAGGAAATATTCTGTAAGATTGGGTATCCTTGGTGATTGCTTTTTAGTTTGGTAAATAGATTAACTTGCTCAAGCCGGAGTTGGGCTTGTGGAGTGAAATTATCCACAGTGATAGTTTTCCTTTTTTCTCACGCAAAGGATTTTTTCGTCTTTACGTGAGTCTTTAATTTAAGATAGTGTCAAGGCTGTATTAATAGTCCAAGCATCAACTAACAGCAGTAGTAAGGTAAATCCAAATAAAATCGCATACATCCAAGGCTGCGCTAAGGGACGGACATCTGTAGTGTCTATGCCGGTTTTGGCTTGGACGATGTTCACTAACCGGGCAAAACCAGCCACACGCATTGGTAATAAATAAGCTTTACCATCTTTGCTGAGGAAATAATAAACTAAACCGCCTTGACCTGTAGAACGGGGTTTGATTTCTTTAACCTCTGACCAAGGTAAAATCCAACCTTTACGAAAGAAACGCGGAACCCATACAGGGTAAGTTACCTGAATTTCTTGGTCATTGACAATTACTCTTTCTGTCAACACTGCATACAGTCCGACAAAGCCGATGACAATTCCTACCCACAGTAACGAGGGTGGTGTTGGCGCGGCTGTTGCTTGGGCTAAAAATGGCAATGGTATTGTGAGTGCTACATATAAACTCAACAGAGTAATCCGAATCAACGGAGATAGGCGAAATATGGTTGTAGAGGTATTAGCTGAATTGGCTGTCACGGTTCCATTAAGATTGTTGCTTTCAGTTTTATCCTAACGGCACTTATCCCTGTTTAATCATTCTCAAAAAAGAAAAATAATAGTTAAATTTTCAACTTTTAACTGTGGTAGGACTTACGCATAAAAACGAAAAATTAAGGGTTTTGGCGAGGGTGTACTTATTCAAAATCCTTACACCCCAAACCCTTTCACCCTTGCACCCAATCTCCACAGATAATCTTTGTGCGTAAGTCCTGTATAGATATAATAGCGATCGCTTCACACAGAATGTAAAAGACATCCAAGTTTGTTGCCTGCTATTTTTAGCATAGATTTCAGAGAATATTAGCTGTAGTACACTAATTTTAGGGAAAAAACCTGGGTTAATCTACACTAGTTCACTCTGTGAAAAAAATCCTGATACTATCAGCCCATCCTAGCAACGGTAGACCATTACGTTTAGACCAAGAAGTTAGAGAAATTCAGGCAGGATTGAAACGTGCCAATAGTCGAAATAAATTTGAAATTATTGCGAGTTGGGCGGTGCGTCCCGAAGATTTGCGGCGATCGCTGTTAGACTATGAACCAGAAATTGTGCATTTTTCGGGACATGGCGCAGGTAATCAAGGGTTAGTATTAGAAAATGATGCCGGAAAAGGGCAAGTAGTTAGTACAGAGGCTTTAACTAAGTTATTTAGTTTATTTAAAGACAAAATTGAGTGTGTGTTGTTAAACGCCTGCTATAGCGAAGTCCAAGCTGAGGCGATTTTTCAGCATATTGACTGCGTAGTCGGGATGAATCAAGAAATTGGTGATGCAGCAGCCAGAGAGTTTGCAGTGGGTTTTTATGACGCACTCGGCGCTGATAGATCATACCAAGATGCTTATGAGTTTGGTTGTAATGCGATCGACTTAAAAAACATTCCTGAATCTTCCACTCCAGTTCTCAAAAGCCGGAAAAATTCAGTTTCAGAAACAACAGTCACATCAGCAGTATTCTTAGAAAATCCTGAAGGGCAAGTTCCTTTAGGATCTGCATTTTACATCGATCGCCCTCCTGTAGAAACTGACTGTTACACAGAAATTCTCAACGCTGGGGCATTAATTAGAATTAAAGCACCGCGCCAAATGGGTAAAAGTTCGTTAATGTCGCGGATTCTGGATTATGGCAGTAAACAAGGCTATGAAACAGCGTATTTAAACTTTCAGTCAGCCGATGCGGAATTTCTTGATAGTTTGGATATGTTTTTGCAGTGGTTTTGCGCCAGTATTACCGATAGTCTTGGTTTCCCAGACAAGTTAGATGATTTTTGGCGCGGGGTTTTAGGAAGTAAAAACAAGTGTTCCAACTACTTTCAAAGGTATTTGCTGAAAGAGATAGACGCGCCCATTGTCTTGGGTTTAGATGAAGTAGACGAAATTTTTAAACATCCCTCAATTGCTACAGATTTTTTCGGCTTGCTGCGGGCATGGCATGAGCGTGCTAAAAATGATGCAATTTGGCAAAAGCTGAGACTGGTAATTGTCCATTCTAAAGAAGTGTATATTCCTCTGAATATTAATCAGTCACCGTTTAATGTGGGTTTACCTGTGGAGTTGCCAGAATTAAATCCAGCACAGGTAAAAGATTTGGTACAACGTCATGGACTGAATTGGCATAACTCACAAGTTGAGGAGTTAATTAGCTTATTTGGTGGACACCCTTATTTAGTGCGGGTGGCTTTGTATCAAATGGCGAGGGGGAGAATGACTTGGCAAGAACTAGAACAAACAGCGCCTACAGAGTCTGGTGCATATAGTGATCATTTGCGTCGTCATTTGCTGAATTTGCAGGAGGATGAACAATTGCTGACAGCTTTTAAACAAGTACTTATGGCTGATGTAGCCGTTGATGTGGGAACAACAGCCGCCTTTAAACTGCGGAGTATGGGGTTAGTGAAGTTTCAAGGAAATAAAGTTATGCCTTTATGTAATTTATACCGGAAATATTTTAGCGATCGCCTGGGAGTGAAAATCAGTGAACAGTGAACAAAATTATTTTGATAACTGATAACTGATAACTGATAACGATTCTTAATTCTTTTACAAATTCACTAGAGGATATCTGAAAAATTGTTTGTTTTGTTCTCCATACTTTTAGATCCCCCTTAAAAAGGGGGACTTGAAGAAAATTCCCCCCTTAAAAAGGGGGGTTAGGGGGGATCAAGCGAAATATTTGATATTTTTCAGACATATTCACCCCTACACCCTTTCACCCCTACACAATATGACTCAATACCAGTACCAAGTCGGGGGAAGTTTACCCCAAGATGCGCCAACTTATGTCAGACGACAAGCTGACGATGATTTGTATGCAGGCTTGCAGGCTGGGGAATTTTGTTATGTCCTCAACTCTCGGCAGATGGGGAAATCTAGCTTGCGGGTGCGGGTAATGCGGCAATTGCAAGATGAGGGTTTTGCTTGTGCGGCGGTGGATATTACAGCCATAGGGACGGATGATATTACACCGGAACAATGGTATGCCGGGGTAATAGATACGTTGGTGGGATATTTTAATTTGTATACTGATTTTGATTTAGAAATTTGGTGGAATGAGCATAATTTAATTTCACCAGTGCAGCGTTTTAGTAAGTTTATTGAAACAGTTTTATTAGCAAAAATAAGTGGCAAGATTGTAATTTTTATTGATGAAATTGATAGTGTTTTAAGTCTGGGATTTAATTTAGATGACTTTTTTGCAGTTATTCGAGATTGTTATAACCGCCGCGCTGAAAAACCAGAATATAACCGCGTGACTTTTGCTTTAATTGGTGTGTCTACCCCTTCTGATTTGATTCAAGATAAAGGACGCACGCCTTTTAATATTGGTAGGGCGATTGATTTAACTGGGTTTAATTTGGATGAGGCGGAACCTTTGGCACGGGGTTTGGCAACGGTGGGAAATCCGCAAGAGGTGATGGCGGCGGTGTTGGCGTGGACGGGGGGACAGCCGTTTTTGACGCAAAAGGTTTGTAAGTTATTAGTTGCAGAGTTTGGAGAAGAATCTAAAATCCAAAATCCAAAATCTAAAATTGCAGAGTGGGTGGAAAGTGTAGTCAGAAAGCGGATTATTGAGAATTGGGAAGGGCAGGATGAGCCGGAACATTTGAAGACGATTTTATATAGAATTACGCGCAGTGGGGAGTTGCGGACTGGGCGGTTGTTGGGGTTGTATCAACAGATTTTGCAGCAGGGTGAAGTTGCCACTGATGACAGTGCGGAACAAATAGAATTGCGGTTGAGTGGGTTGGTAGTGAGGCGCGAGGGAAAGTTGCGAGTTTATAACCGCATTTATGCAGAGGTGTTTAACTCGCTGTGGTGTGAGCAGTTGTTGGCGAATTTGCGTCCTTATTCTGATGCTTTTAATGCTTGGAAGGCTGCTAATTATCTAGATGAGTCGCGGTTGTTGCGGGGACAGGCTTTGAAAGAGGCTTTGGCTTGGCGAATTGGCAAAAGTTTAACTGATATAGATGATCGGTTTTTGGATGCTAGTCAGGAATTAGAAAGAAAAGAAGTTGAACGAGATTTAGAAATAGCGAAGAAAGAACAAGCAATATTAACAGCCGCGAATAAAACAGCTAGGCGGCGAGTACAAATTGCTTTAGTGTTGTTGCTGGTTTCTGGGGTGGCGGCGGTGGGGTTGGGAGTGTTGGCGGGGCGAAGTAATGAACAATTGGCGGTGGCGAGAGATGAACGGGACAAAATTGATAGTGAGAAAAAACAAAAGGAGGAGGAATTAAAAGCGGCACAGCAGCGAATTAATGATGCTAATAAAAAGGTGGCTGATGCCGAAATCAAGGTTAAGAATGCTGAGGCTAATTTAAAAAAGCAAGAGAAAATTGCCAAGCAACAACTAGATGCCACAAACTTACAACTGGCACAAGCACAAGACAAAGAAAATTTGGCGCGGAAACAAGTAGAAAAGGCACAAAACGACCTGCGACAAGCCAAAGCACAACAGCAAGAGGCTTTGCGGGGGTTAGAAACTGCGGCAGCAGCCCAAAGACTGGCGCAAGGACGGGTGCGAAAGGCACAAAATGACTTAGAAAAAACAGAAGCAGAACGACAAATTGCCTTGGCTGGTATTAGGCTGGAACGGTCAGGGTTGGCAAATATTAACCGCTTGCAGTTTAATCAAGTGGGGGCTTTGCTGGCGGCGATGCGGGATGGCAGAGAGTTAAAAAGTTTAATAGATAAGCGGGGAATTAAACAACTCCAAGATTACCCAGCTGCTAACCCAGTGTTGGCTTTACAGACAATTTTGGATAAAGTGCGGGGCATTACGGTGATGGCTGGGCATGAGGGTGTGGTCATCAGTGCCAGTTTCAGCCCCGATGGGCAGCGCATCCTCACCGCCTCTTATGACAAGACAGCGCGGTTGTGGGACTTACAGGGCAGGGAAATTGCCAAGTTCCAGGGGCATGAGGGTGTGGTCATCAGAGCCAGTTTCAGCCCCGATGGGCAGCGCATCCTCACCGCCTCTTATGACAACACAGCGCGGTTGTGGGACTTACAGGGCAGGGAAATTGCCAAGTTCCAGGGGCATGAGGGTGATGTCAACAGTGCCAGTTTCAGCCCCGATGGGCAGCGCATCCTCACCGCCTCAGATGACAAGACAGCGCGGTTGTGGAATGTAGAAAGTTTAGAGCAATTACTAGCGCGGGGTTGTGGGTGGTTGCGTAACTATTTAATTTACGCGCCGAATTTGAGTGAGGGTGATAGGGGAGTTTGTCAGAGTGGGAATTAGCACTTCGACTGCGCTCAGTGACCAACTTCGACTGCGCTCAGTGACCAACTTCGACTGCGCTCAGTGACCAACTTCGACTGCGCTCAGTGACCAACTTCGACTGCGCTCAGTGAGCGGGGGTTTAAGGGTGTGGGGGTGTAGGGAAAGTAGGGGTTTATGGGTATGGGGGAAAAGGAAAATAGAGATATAGGTGCAGGGGTATGAGGGTGTAATACCAATTTTTTATGAAGCTGCATAGAATCAGATCCCCTTGAGCATCCCCTTAAAAAGCTACGGTGTACACACAAGTACTATCTGCAAGGGTTTCAGGCGTTATAGACCCCTTAAATTGTCATTACGAGCGCAGTGATAACGGAGCGAAGTAATCGCATAATCCCGTAGTTTTGGCGATTGCTACCCTTCGGGAACACTTCGTGAACGTCGTTCCTCTGGAGCGAGACGCTACACGTAGCTTGCTTCCCCGCAGGGGTACGCAATGACAGGCTTTTAGAGCGATCGCAAAACTGAAAGCTAGACGACGAAACCAAACGATAGGTAGGATTTCAAGACTTGTGTGTACACCGTAGCTTAAAAAGGGGGGAACCAGAAAAACATCCATCAAAGTCCCCCTTAAAAAGGGGGATTTAGGGGGATCAAGATATGTGCAACTTCACATTAAATTGGTATGAGGGTGTAAGTATCCAAAACCCTTACACCCCATACCCTTTCACCCTCACACCCAATCCCCACAAAAAATTTTGATGCGTAAGTCCTGAAGTATATGGAGAAAAGAGGCTAGTACAACAAGGCAAAAGTAAAAAGGCAAAAGTAAAAAGGTAAAAGTAAAAAGGCAAAAGTAAAAATAAATAATAACGATACCACAAGATTTTTAGTAATTCTTTTTTTTTCAGAAATCAAATATGAGTCCTATATAGTAGATTTGATGGTTCTGATACCAATTCACGAAATTACTGATACAAATCACTTCCTCTACACCTTTGTTTCCGGTCGCCGAGTGGAGTCGAGGCGCTGCTTGCCTATCTGTATCATGTTTAGAGTGAAATGGTATGAGGTACAGCAAAAAATTTACTTATTACTCATTACTTAATACTCATGCACAGCTAATTTCAGTGAACTTTTATGACTTTATTAAACAAAGTAATTGCTGTAATTATTGTGAATAATTATTTTTGGTCAAAGTATATAAATTCAGACTATTTTGCTAACTAATTTTACGTAATTAGTGCATTTAAAAGAAAGAATGGTATGTTTAAAAAACGGCTGAATTAAGCCAAACAAGTCTTTAAATTTAGACTTTTAAATATTGGCTACGAAGAATCATTGCCAGAGGAACTTCTAATGCCTATCACACCCACTTACCCAGGAGTTTATATTGAAGAAATTCCTAGTGGTGTAAGAACTATTACAGGTGTAGCTACTTCTGTTACTGCTTTTATTGGTCGGGCTTTGCGTGGGCCAGTCAACGAACCTGTTACTATCAACAGCTTTGGTGACTTTGAGCGAATTTTTGGCGGACTGTGGATAGAAAGCACCCTGAGCTATGCTGTGCGTGACTTCTACTTAAACGGCGGTAGCCAAGCAATCATTGTGCGACTGTACCACAAAGATTCAGGAAAGCCAGAGGCTACGCCGCCTGAATCTGCTAAACCACATACAGCCAAGCTGACAGTCAAAGGATTGACGCTAGAGGCAGTTGATCCAGGTAGTTGGGGGAACTATTTACAAGCCCGCATCGATCACGATGTGCCGAAAGATAAAGAGGCTCAACAGCTTTTGGGCGTGAACCAAGCAGACTTATTCAACCTGACCGTTAAAGATACAAAAACTGGGGTAACTGAAAGATTTCGCAATCTTACTGTTCAGGATAGTCCGCGCAGAGTAGATAAAGTATTGGCGAATGAATCTCAGTTAGTTCGGGGGGGAGAATCCCTACCATCTACAGTTCCTACTGCTCATAGCAATGCCGACGAATCATCTAAAGTAGCAGATGCTGATCAAGCTTCAGATGGTTTACCTTTGGCTAAGGCTGACTTCACACCAGATGGAGCAGAAAATAATAAGGAAGGGCTTTATGCGCTCAAGAAAGCCGATTTGTTTAATCTCCTCTGCATCCCGCCCTACCAACCTGATGTAGATATTGAATCGGATTTGATTGGGGAAGCAGCTAAATTTTGTGAAGACCATCGGGCATTCTTGATTGTTGACTCGCCCAAGAGTTGGCAGACCAAAGATACTGCTAAATCTGGGATTGACAGCATTGGTACAAACAGTAATCATGCAGCCATCTTTTTCCCGCGTCTAAAGCAGCCTAACCCCTTGCGGAACAATCAAATAGAAGAGTTTGCCCCTTGCGGTGCAGTGGCGGGTATCTTTGCGCGGACGGATGCACAGCGCGGGGTATGGAAAGCACCGGCTGGTTTAGAGGCGACTTTAGTTGGCGTACCCCAATTAAGTGTATCTCTCACAGATGCAGAAAATGGCGAGTTGAATCCCTTGGGGATTAATTGTTTGCGTACCTTACCTGCTGCGGGTCGGGTAATTTGGGGCGCACGCACTCTGCAAGGAAACGATCGCCTGGCTTCGGAATGGAAGTATATTCCTGTCAGACGTTTGGCTTTGTATATCGAAGAAAGTCTTTATCGTGGTACGCAATGGGTAGTGTTTGAGCCGAATGATGAGCCTTTATGGGCGCAAATCCGCTTGAATCTGGGGGCTTTCATGCACAACTTATTCCGCCAAGGTGCTTTTCAAGGTAAGTCACCCAGAGAAGCTTATTTTGTGAAGTGCGATCGCGAAACAACCACGCAGAATGACATCAATTTGGGGATTGTGAAAATCGTCGTTGGCTTTGCACCACTCAAGCCAGCTGAGTTCGTCATTATTCAACTACAGCAAATTGCCGGACAAATTCAAGCATAGTGAGGCGCAATGGCACAATTTAGCGTTAATCCACAACGGTTTGACCCCTACAAAAACTTTAAGTTTCGCGTGAAGTGGGATGGTCGATATGTCGCAGGTGTGAGTAAAGTCGGTAGTTTGAAGCGGACGACGGAAGTTGTCAAGCACCGTGAAGGCGGCGATCCGAGTAGCGATCGCCTCTCACCAGGACGCAGCACCTACGAAGCCATTACCCTGGAACGGGGGGTAACTCACGATACAGAGTTTGAAAAATGGGCGAATAAAGTTTGGAACTACGGTTCTGGCTTGGGTGCAGAAGTTTCTCTCAAAGATTTCCGCAAAGATATCATTATCGAAGTTTATAACGAAGCTGGACAGTTGGCTATTGCCTACAAAGTTTATCGTTGCTGGGTTTCTGAATACCAAGCATTACCTGAACTAGATGCCAATGCCAATGCGATCGCCATTCAAACTCTCAAACTAGAAAACGAAGGCTGGGAGCGAGATTATGAAGTAGCAGAACCGAGTGAACCAAGCCTTGCCTAGCCTGCTGTTTAATTATTTTGGGAGAGCTAACGAATGCGCCCATTTACTGCCAGCGATGTAATTACAGTTTGGGAGTTAGGACAGCAGCTGCACCCGCTAGAACGGGCAGTATTGCTGTTATCATTCGCCTACCCTGATCAATCTCAGCAGCAGTTGGCAATGCTCAGTGTGGGGCAGCGCGATCGCCGTTTGCTGTTATTGCGACAGATGACGATGGGTTCTCAACTCCATAGTGTGACGACCTGTCCCAACTGTGGCGATCGCTTGGAGTTTGCTTTGAATATCTCAGACATCTATATTAATGAATCATTGGGTAGTTCATACGAAAACAAAACAATTCAAATTGCAGGATTTGAGTGTCAGTTTCGTTTACCCAATAGTCATGATTTGGCAATCTTAACAGCAGATCAAACGATTGAGGAAGCATACTGCTCTTTAATCGAGCGTTGTGTTTTACAAATCAGTCAAGCTGGCACTCCCGTTTCTTGGGAAGCTCTACCACCTGAGATAATCGAGCAATTAGCCCAGCAGATAAGCGACTGCGATCCGCAGGCTGAGATATTGCTGGATTTGGATTGCCCAAACTGTCAGCATCGCTGGCAGGCAATATTTGATATCGTTGTGTTTTTCTGGGCAGAACTTGATGCTTTAGCCAGGCGATTACTGCAAGAAGTTCATACTCTGGCTAAAGCCTATGGTTGGCATGAGGCAGAGATTTTATCCATGACTGCTACTCGACGGCAGTTTTATCTGGACATGGTGATGTAAATGGCAGATTTCTTTTCTCGATTAGTAGAGCGCAGCCTGGGTGTCAGTCCCGTGGTGCAACCTGCGATCGCGCCCAGATTCAGTTCTGCACCTGCGATTATAGATGAAGTCAATCTGCAATGGCGTCGTGAGGTGGAAAATTCTCCCACTCCAGTCAATGCTAATCCATCCGTCGGGGAGCCTTCTCCCCAGAATATTACCTCTGTTCAACCTGACTTAGCTAATAATCAGGTTCCAGGACAAGCACAACAAAATCCCCTTACAACACCGTCACTGCTAAACCAGTCCATACAGTCATCAAACCTGAAACAAGTTATTCCCCCAATAACCCAGGCGATCGCGCCTAGTCAATTCATTGCGGAACCACCGAATCAGAAAGCTGCTCTAGAACCTTTTCAAGTTTTCAAACCGCGTGAGTTCCATCCCCCAATGACGCAAGCGATCGAACCACCGAATCAGAAAGTTTCTTTAGAACCTTTTCGAGTTTTAAAACCCCGTGAGCAAATTCTGGGCGAAAATCCTTCGCTGGTCATGGACGGTGAATTAGCAAACGCACCTGAAATTGTTGCTGACAGGGCAACAGTTCCCATAAGCAAACCAAGCGGTACAATAGCAACTCACCAAGTTCCACTGGCTCAATCTGCTGTATCATCTCCATTGCCACAGGTTGCAACCGAGCCAGCAGCACCTCCCACGATTCGCGTTAGTATCGGCAGGGTTGAAGTCCGGGCAATCATGCCAACCCCACCTGCACCTAAAGCCACTCCAGTCCGTTCTCGTCCGGCAGTGTCGCTGGATACCTATTTGCAGCAACGGGGGAGGAAGCCATGAGTAATTATCTGGCGATCGCCACTGTGACCGCAACCCTGAAACGTGTCCTCGAAAATGCCGTGACGGGCAAAGTTCCAGGGACTTCAACAACGATTACGGTAGGGCAACCAGACCCCAAAGATGCGGCTACTAGTAATGATGGCAGAGTGAACATTTTCCTTTATCAGGTCACTCCCAATTCGGGCTGGCGCAACGCCGATTTGCCGACTCGTCGCGCCGATGGTTCTTTGAGCCAACGTCCACAATTGGCACTTGATCTTCACTATCTCCTCAGCTTTTACGGGGATAAAACCAAACTATTGCCTGAAAGATTGATGGGGTTAGTGATGAAAACCCTGCATACTAAACCGTTTTTGCCACGGCAGCTGATTCAGGATACGGTAGCAGATAACGCAGCTATTTTACAAGGATCAGACTTAGCAGAACAACCGGAATTTGTCAAGTTCTCACCTGTGTCGCTGTCATTGGAAGAGTTATCTAAAATCTGGTCAATCTTTTTCCAGACACAGTATGTATTGTCAACAGCTTACCAAGGGACAGTTGTTCTCATTGAACCCGATGATGAACCAGTCGTGAGTTTGCCTGTGAGCGATCGCAGCATTACAGTGAGTGCCACGCCTCCCACTGTCCCCGCTTCACCACCAACCATTACACAAATTCGCTCACAAGCGGGAGCCGGGGAACCCATTACCCCAGGTAGTCGGTTGCTGATTCAAGGGCAGAACTTCGCCCAGGGAGAAATCAGCTTTATTCAGTTGCAGGATCAGCAAATTAACGTAGAAAACATTCACAACACTGAAATCATCCTGACGTTACCTGACGTTACAGAGGAAGGGGTGAAAACCTTGCAGATTGTTTACCAAAATGGCATTCGTTCCAATCTGGCAAGGTTTATTGTCCGCGCTGCTGGAGGTGTCACCCCATGAACCTTGTTGCAGGCGATCGCTGGCAATCTGCTAACCACCAGTATCTTGTAGCTGCATTGGCAGTTGTGCGGCAGAAATTGGAACAGTTTGTTCAAGATCAGGAAGGGGCTGAAGTATCCCAGGATACTGCTGACGATTCACAGCAGCGATTAACTTTGATTGCGGCGGCAATGACTGAACCCCCGTCCTTAGAAGTTGTTTGCAACACATTTGATTTATCTGACTTTGAGCGAGATGTTTTGCTGTTGTGTGCCGGGATGGAACTGGATGCGGCTTTCCCTCGTTTGTGTGCCACAATTCAGGGACGAGAACAGCAGGCTTATCCGACCTTTAGTCTGGCGTTGACGGTGTTTCCAGATGCTCATTTGAGTGCGATCGCTCCTTCTTCTCCCCTGCTGCACTGGCGATTAATTGAAGTGGAGGAGAGCCGAGTTTTCACCTTGAGTCCATTACGACTCAGCCGTTGGGCATTGCTGTATTTAATGGGAATGCCCCACCTGGATCGAGAGTTGAGTGTGTTGATGAAACCTGTGGTAAATCGCGGAGCATTGCTGCCTTCCTATGAAGCGATCGCCGATCAGTTATCAACCACCTGGGTTGAAGGTTCCGAGCGGGGAGTGTTGCCGATTGTGCAGTTGTGTGGGGAAGAAGTGACAGCCAAATGGGCGATCGCAGCTACAGCTTGCGAACATGTAGACTTGAATTTGTATCGCCTCTCCGCTCAAGCCATTCCCCAGGAGCGGCGGGAGTTAGAAACATTCTTGCGTTTGTGGCAAAGGGAAGTCATTCTGAGCGATCGCGCCTTACTAGTAGATTGTGATGGTGGATATCATAATGACGTTGCCCAGGAAAGCGCCCTGCATCAACTGTTGGAAGAGATTGGTGGCATTGTGTTGGTGAGCAGTCGCGATCGCCGTCGGTTACCCCAGCGTCCCAACCTGACGATTGAAGTCAGCAAACCCACTCCCACGGAGCAACAAGCTATCTGGAAAGCGGCTCTGGGAGAGCGTCAAACAGAGGTGAATGGACAGGTCGAGGCTTTAGTGGCTCAATTTGATTTAAGCAGTAGTGCGATCGCTGCCGCCTGTATTGCCGCCAGTTCTCCCCCATCCTCCTCCTCTCCCCTTGCCAGCCAACTCTGGGATATCTGCCGCCAGCAATCCCGCCCCCGATTGGAGGAACTGGCGCAGCGCATCGAGCCTGCGGCTACCTGGGAGGAATTGGTGTTACCAGAAGCCCAACGGCAAGTTTTACGGGATATTGCGGTGCATGTACGGCAGCGATCGCAGGTTTATGATACCTGGGGCTTCAGGACGAAGGGGAATCGGGGATTGGGGATTAGTGCGCTGTTTGCTGGTAGCAGTGGCACAGGCAAGACGATGGCAGCAGAGGTGCTGGCGCGGGAGTTGCGGCTGGATTTGTACCGGATTGATTTGTCGTCGGTGGTGAGCAAGTACATTGGCGAGACGGAGAAAAATTTGCGGCGGGTGTTTGATGCGGCGGAATCGAGTGGAGTGATTTTGCTGTTTGATGAAGCGGATGCCCTGTTTGGTAAGCGCAGTGAAGTGAAGGACAGCCATGATCGCCATGCCAATATTGAGGTGAGCTATTTGTTGCAGCGAATGGAATCCTATCGGGGTTTGGCAATTTTGACAACCAATTTAAAGGATGCGCTGGATCAAGCTTTTCTGCGGCGGATTCGGTTTATTGTGCAGTTTCCCTTCCCGGATTTGCCGGAACGGGTGGAGATTTGGCGACATATTTTCCCAGCAGCAACCCCGACGGAGGGATTGGAGGTGGAGAAGTTGGCGCAGTTGAATGTGGCGGGGGGCAATATTCGCAAC
This sequence comes from Aulosira sp. FACHB-615, assembly GCF_014698045.1. GTDB lineage: Bacteria > Cyanobacteriota > Cyanobacteriia > Cyanobacteriales > Nostocaceae > Nostoc_B. Next base: position 88,345 of record NZ_JACJSE010000021.1, on the reverse strand, counting down.
ATTGCGATGAATGCGGCGTTTTTAGCGGCGGAGGCAAAGGAGGTGGTGCAGATGAGTCATGTGTTGCAAGCGGCAAAGCGGGAATATGCCAAGTTGGAGAAATCGTTAACGGATGGGGAAATCCGGGGGTGGGTGAAATGAATATTGAGTTGCAGATTGAGGAGTTGGTGCTACATGGATTTGCTCAGAAGGATCGGGGGCGAATTCAACGGGCGATCGAACAGGAATTGACTCGTTTGTTCACAGAGCAAGGTGTTCCTGGTTCACTTTCGCGCAGTTATGAAATTCAGCAGTTGCAGGGTAGCGCGTTTAATGTCAGGGCAGGGATGGGTGTAGAGGCGATCGGTTCTCAAGTAGCGCAGGCAATTTATGGAGGAATATGGGAATGAATACCCGTACAAATACTCATAAACCAATGAGTTCAAATTCTATGCGTTCTACTATCCTTAGTTTGAGTAAGATTTCAACAGGTTCTTGTGTACCATCAACTGAAACTTTGCAAGAAGAATCACTCTTACATTCAAATCGATACAGTTACGAGAATTTTCATACAAATTTAAGTACTTTGAGGAGAACACCACGTAAATCTTCACAAAATGCCACTTCTAGTACATTGCCCAAAAAACTAAAAATTGGACTTGAACAGTTATCTGGCATTGAGTTATCTGAAGTGCGCGTACACACTAACTCTTCAAAGCCTAGTCGGTTAGGAGCAATAGCCTATACCAAAGGTACAGATATTTATTTAAGTCCGGGGCAAGAAAAATATTTACCCCATGAAGCTTGGCATGTGGTACAGCAAAAACAGGGAAGAGTAAAAGGTAAAATGCAAGTTGCTGGATTTTCTATCAATCATGATGCTCACCTAGAGAAAGAAGCAGATTTAATGGGAAATCGGGCAAGCAAACTGAAAAGTAGTAGTGTTTTGCCATCACCTATAAAAGTCACTTCAAGTTCTGCAAATCAATTTGCACCAATTCAGTGTTTTATAGCAATAGATCCCAAGAGTTGGTTAAATGGACGTGTTCCTAATGAAAGATTACTTAAACAATACTTTTATGATTTTGAAATTCACAATGAGATTCAAAAATTGAGAGAAGAACTTCTAGAAGAAAATAATAAGGTGATACTTAATCGTGTCGTCGGATTTTACTATGATAGTTACAATCAAGCAGATAGTACAAACGATTATTCAACTGTCTTACAATGGCTAACAAGCCTTGTTTCAACTATCAATTATTTCTCCCCATTGCTAAAGAGTACTGGTGACAAGAGTGTCAATGATTATGAGGATAAATCGTCAAGAAGTTGGAAAGACCAAGCAGAGGCTCTCAAAGAAATGCATGAATCCAAGGGAAAAATAGAAAAATTAACTTTTATAGATCCAAATATAGATTCAAAAAACAGAAAAAATAAAGTAAATTCACAAGAATTAGAACAACATAAGATTCCAACTATTCCATATAGTGTCTTTAAAGAAGTAGCTCCTAATAATCTTGTTCGATTAATTCGAGATATTTACTTTTCTTGGAAAACCAACATAATTTTTGATATGCGTACTGAGGACGAGATCAAAAAGAAAGATATAACCTCGGATCACCCAGGAGCATTACGGAGCTGGCATATGAATACTGAAAATAGCTTGCCTCAAATCCCGATGCCTGAAACCTATAAACTTAATAAAATCCATTCTCATTACAAGAAAACCTCAAAAGAAATGAATAATGTAAGTATAAAAATGAGTAATACATCTGAGATTAGCAAAGATAAGGAACCTGTAAAAGATAAAGAACCTATAGGATACGCAGAGTACACAGGGACAGGAATACGTAACCCTCTCAACAGCAATAGAGATGTACATAATGTAAAAATAGTGTTGGACTATGTGACAGGCAAAATATATGTAACTGTATCTCACTATGGAAATTGGGAGATTAAAAACAAAGGGCAGGAAGATGAGAGATATTCTGCGGTGGGACAAAAAGCAGGGTCAGGGGAGTTTAGTGCATGGTTTCATATAGACATGAATAGTTAGTAACTGTGTGTTATGCCGAAAGTCGATAAAGATACATGACTGTCGAGTAATAAAATTGCAAATTCTAAATAAATTAGCCGAGATTGTTGGGCAAGAAGATTAATGTGAGGTATCCATTGCATGACCAGTTTTTCAGGCTCTCCTCGTTTATTTAAAGGCGCGATCATTGGTTTCGATATCGCCAATCCAATTCCGAAAGTGATTCCGTTTCAATACAATCCTGAAACGCTAACTCGCTCATTAGAACCGCAAATGCAGGGCAACGATCAGGCAGGTTCTACGCTGGGTTTACGACTCAGTGGCGCAGCAGTAGAAAGTATCAATATTGATATTGAAATGGATGCCACTGACCAGTTAGAAAAAGGCAAAGATATTGCTGTCAATATGGGTATTTATCCCCAACTTTCGGCACTCGAAATGCTAGTGTATCCTGCCAGTTCGATGGTAATTGCTAACACAATTATGCTGGCTGTGGGAACGATTGAAATTATGCCACCACCACCCAAATTAACGCTATTTATTTGGGGACAACGCCGCATTCTACCCGTAAACATCACCAGCTTCAGCATCATCGAAGAAGCCCATGACACAAACCTGAATCCAATTCGGGCGAAAGTCTCTTTAGGAATGCGAGTATTGACCTATTCCGATTTGCCAATCACCCATCCTGGTTATCATTTATATCTGGCTCATCAGGTTGTTAAAGAAACAATGGCAACATTGGGAACAGGCACCAGCTTAAATAATTTATTGGGGACAAATATTAAGTTATTAAGCTAATTGTAGATTTAAATCCGGTTTTTATGTTTAATGAATACAAGTATTTCTAAGCAGAATAATAAGCAAACAAACCTCGTCCATTTTAAAATATGGAGTGCGGGCATCTTGCCCGCTACTACCAACAGGGAGCAAGATGCTCCCACTACCCATGAAAAACTATGTTTATCAAAATAGATGTGGTTTAAAAAGTATTCAATTAACTCCTGATCAATCAATTTAGAATGCAATTTGCTAATTCTGAAATTTTATCAAAATAACAATCTTGAATTAGGCTTCCACCAGATTTAAACATATCTGAAAAACTTCCCACAAAGGGGTCAATCATGTTCGATCATACCAGTCGCTACTACGAATTAGAAACCGCCACTCTCATCACTGCTGAAGGGCGACATCTCTCTTATAAACGGCGACGCTTTCTGCCCCAGGCGGAAACTTTATCCAGGGTGCTGGAGATGCGAGTCAAAGAGGGCGATCGCCTGGATACCCTCGCCGCAGATTTATTGGGCGACCCCGAACAATACTGGCAAATCTGCGATGCCAACAACGCCATGAATCCCTTTGACCTGACTGCGGAAATTGGGCGAACCCTGCACATTGCCCAAACCCAGTTTTAGGGGAAGATTACTATGTTTTTCCAGGGTATTCGCCTCTCACTGTTCATTGGCCCCACCGTGCCGCTTCCGGCTCCCCCCAACCTGATTCAAGCCTTAGACAACATCGAAATTACCCAAACCGATGCGGGGCGATCGGGGTTTCAATTGTCCTTCAAATGCGATCGCAGTGGTCTATTTGCTGCCATCGACTATCCCATTCTCAAACTGCCCTTACTGCGTCCTTTCAACCGTGTCATCGTCGTCGTCACCGTCAACGCCATTCCCCATGTATTGATGGATGGCATCATTACCCACCAGCAGTTGTCCCCCACCAGCAACAACTCCGGCCTGCTCACAGTCACAGGCGAAGATGTCAGCGTCATGATGGACATGGAAGAGAAGATTGTCGCTCATCCTGCCCAACCGGATATTGCGATCGTGCCGAAAATCATTGCCACCTATGCCCAATACGGATTGATCCCCACGGTAATTCCCCCCGCCTCCCTCGATGTTCCCAACCCCGTAGAGCGAGTTCCCGTGCAGGTAGGCACCGATTTGGAATACCTGGAAGAACTGGCGGAGCGGTACGCCTATGTATTTTACATCTCTCCCGGCCCTGTTCCCGGCACCAATACCGCCTATTGGGGGCCACCCACCCGTGCAGGCATTCCCCAACGCGCCCTTTCCGTCAACCTGGGAACCTCTACCAACGTCAACTCCATCAACATCCAGCACAAAGCATTGACCCCCACCTTTGTGTCGGGATTGGGAGAAGATAGCCTGACAGCGCGTAGCCTTCCAGTCAAAACCTTCTCTAGCCTACGGTTGCCCCTAGCAACCCAATCCGCCATGCTGAGAACTGCCAAAGCCCGCACAGTCCTGCCCAAAAATACCGCAGGCTTAACCTACGCCCAGATGCTGGCTCGCGCCCAGGCGGTTACTGATGCTTCGATGGATCAGGTGGTGGAAGCAACTGGAGAACTGGATGTAGTACGCTACAACGGGGTATTGAAAGCACGGGGGTTGGTTGGCTTGCGTGGTGTAGGTAGCACCTACGACGGCTTGTATTACGTCAAGAATGTCACCCATCAATTGCGATTAGGTGAATACAAACAAAGCTTCACCCTGACTCGCGAAGGGGTGGGAACAACAACACCAGTGGTCATTCCATGAAACGATTTTTCGGCAAATATCGGGGAAAGGTAACTCAAAACGTAGATCCCCAAAAGATGGGAAGAATCCAAGTGAGCGTTCCCTCGGTTCTGGGCGGTGGTCGCTTCAGTTGGGCAATGCCTTGTGTACCCTATGCAGGGAAGAACGTGGGCTTCTTTGTCCTGCCGCCAATTGGTGCCAATGTTTGGGTAGAGTTTGAAGGCGGCGATCCTGATTACCCGATTTGGAGTGGTTGTTTTTGGGGAATGGGTGAAGTTCCTACCGAGTTTGCCCTGGCTACCAAAAAAGGTTGGAAAACAGAGAGCATTACCCTTACCCTCGACGATGGCCCAGGCGGAGGATTCACTTTGGCAGTTGAGCCTCCCGTGGTACAAGTACCGCTCAAATTAGTATGTAATACCCAAGGAATTGAAATTAACTGCAATCCAGCCATTATTAAGCTGGCTGCTTCCGGGATTGAGATGAGCAACAGTCCCGCAACTGTGAAAATTTTGCCATCAGGCGTAGAATTAGACACCCCACCAGCAACAGTCAAACTTTCCTCAGACAATATTGAACTGAGTAACGGTGCTGCCAGCGTCAAACTTTCGCCTGCTAGTGTTTCCATCAACAATGGTGCTTTGGAGGTGATGTGATGCCTGGTTTTTTATTACACCAAGGTGCGACGGTTTTATGTCTACATAGTGGCTCGGCACAACCCATTGTTGTCAACCCACAGGTGAAAGTCTGTGGAGAACCGATTGTCACGCAGACGAGTACCTATGCGATCGCAGGTTGTCCCAACACTCTGCCATCTGGAACACCCCAACCCTGCGTGACTGCTTCCTGGGTAGTGGCGGCGACAAGAATAAAAGCGAACGGAATGCCCGTCCTTTTACAAGATTCTCAAGCCGTCTGCACACCGACAGAGACGGGATTAACCATTGCAGCCACCCAAGTGCGGGTCAAGGGGATGTAGCGATGAATACAGAAATTGCCTATCCATTCCAAATTGATGACAGCAGTCGCCGCATTGCCAACGCCTCCCCCGACGACCATATCCGCCAGATGATTGAGCAACTGCTATTTACAATGCCAGGGGAACGAGTCAACCGCCCTACCTTTGGCAGTGGGTTAATGCAGTTGGTGTTTGCTCCCAATAGTGACGAAATGGCAGCAGCTACTCAGTTTCTTGTCCAGGGAGCATTGCAACAATGGCTGGGTGATTTAATTCAAGTGGAAGCTTTACAAGTTACAAGTGAAGAATCTACCTTACGAGTGGTTGTACAGTACATTATTCGTCGCAATCAAGAACGCCAAGTAGCCCAATTTGAGCGAGGTGGAGTGGGATGAGTGACATACAACTTGATGATTTCTCCCGCAACTTGCGAAGAGATAGGATTATTTCTCATCCTCAACAAATTGGTCTGGATTATATTCAAGTAGAAACTAATCCTCTACAGTTGAGGCTCTATTTTCTGCCTGGGGTAGAGACTAAGTACAATTCTCTATCCCAAATCACAGCCACGAATATTCGCATTACCAGGGGTGCAAACGTCACCACTAACTTACAGGTACAGGGAATTACTCTTAGTCCTCCTAACATCCTGCAAGTCCAACTGCTACAGGTGCAAGACAGACAACAAGACACATCAGCATCAGGCAACTTCCCGGTTTATACCCTAGAGTTAATCAATGTAGCGCACCTCGATCCATTCTTCTCCCAGGCGAGTTTCTCCCTAGAAGTCGATAAACCTAGTCCTTTCGATCCATTGCGATCGCTCCCCAGTTTACCAGAGCCACCCTCAACCTTAGAAATTGATTATCTAGCTAGAGATTACAGCAGTTTTCGCCAGTTAATGCTTGACTGTTTATCGGTCGTCATGCCCCAGTGGAAAGAACGCCACCCAGCAGATTTAGGCATCACCTTAGTAGAAATTTTAGCCTATGCAGGCGATCGCCTCAGTTATTACCAAGATGCCGTAGCAACAGAAGCTTATCTGGGAACAGCAAGACGACGCATTTCCATTGGTCGCCACACCAGGTTAATCGACTACACCATGCACGAAGGCTGTAATGCCCGTGTCTGGGTGCAAGTGCAAGTCAAAGATGAAGTGACTCAACCAGGACTATTATTACCAGCCAGAACTAAATTAATCACTAAAAGCACCAACTCATCCCCAGGAGTAGCCATGACTTCTGCCGAGTATGAAAAATTATTATTCCAGCAAACCCAGGTATTTGAAACAATTTACCCCCTCACCGTCTTTCGCGAACTCAACCAAATTAATTTTTATACCTGGGGAGCCAGGGAATTTTCCTTGCCTCTAGGGGCTACCCGTGCCACATTACAAGGGAATTTAGCCAACTTAAAGGCAGGGGATGTACTGATTTTGGAGGAAATTCAAAGTAAAACCACAGGTAATGCCCCTGACCCCAAACATCGCCACGCGGTACGCTTAACTAAAGTCACTCCTCAACAAGATACACTCTTTGCTCAAGAGATTACTGAAATTGAGTGGCATCCTGAAGACGCTTTACCATTCCCCTTAGACATTGCCATTTATCAAGACACTCAATCTCTAGAAAACATGAGCATTGCCCAAGGTAATATTGTGCTGGCAGAGCATGGCAGAAGAATTACCGCCGAGACACTCCCACCCGTACCCCAAACCGGACGCTATCGCCCACAACTGCAAAACATTGGCTTGACACACGCCGTTGTTTATGACGTGGTGAAGGGAAAAGAACAGTCAGCAAATCAAACCCTGACCCAAAACCCTGATGCAGCCACACCGATGATCGAGATCCATGAAGAGAAATCTGATAGGATTTGGTGGGCGAGACGTGATTTATTGAGTAGCGATCGCTTTGCTAATGATTTTGTGGTGGAAATGGAAAGTGATGGTATTGCTCATTTGCGTTTCGGGGACGGAGTGCGGGGCAGAAAACCAACTAGCCAAAATCAATTAATAGCAAACTATAGAGTCGGCAACGGTATACAGGGTAATGTCGGCCATGATGCGATCGCACATATTGTCTGCGATGCTGAAATCGGAAAAAAGATTATACAAGTGCGAAATCCCTTACCAGCACAGGGAGGTACAGAACCCGAATCTATTGATCAGGTACGGTTGTACGCCCCAGAAGTGTTTCGGAATCAACAGCAACGCTGTATTACGGCGGCGGACTACCAAAAAGTTTTAGCACGTCACCCCCAAGTACAAACAGCCGCAGTTACTATTCGCTGGACTGGTAGTTGGAACACTGTCTTTATTGCGGTGAAAGGTCGGAAAAATCAACCCATCGACGAGACTTTTAAAGCCACATTGCGGCAATTTATCGCACCCTACCGCCTCACTGGCTATGACTTAGAAATTACTGCACCGCAATTTGTCCCTTTAGATATTGCCTTAACAGTGCAAGTAGCACCGGGATACTTTGCCAGCAGCGTCAAGCGGCTGCTATTGGAAACCTTTAGTAACATAGACTTGCCCAATGGTAAGCGTGGTTTTTTTCATCCAGACAACTGGAGTTTTGGTCAACCAGTTTACGTAAGTCAAATTGTCAAAACAGCAATGGAGTTACCAGGAGTTGTGCAAGTAGAGATGCCAATTAAGCGGTTTCAACGCTGGGGTTCGCCTGAAGGAAACGAAATCGAGACAGGAAAAATTGCGATCGCGCCTTTGGAAATCGCTCATCTCGACAATAACTTAGATGCGCCAGAAAACGGCAGAATTGAGTTTAATTGCAAGGGTGGCTTATGAATAGTTCAGATGTCAGTTCAGAGCAACCTACTAATTACAATCCGCCTGGATTAAGTGCCTTGGCTTACCGCATAGGCACTCACCCCAGCTTCTTTCAACGTCTATTAGCAGGTTTACCAACTCAAGAAATTCCCCATCCCGACACACAAAAGCCACAGCATCCCCTAAATAAACTAACTACACAACATCTTGATGATCCTGCGATCGCCCTCCTTGATGCTTGGGCAGTGGTTGGAGATGTCCTGACGTTTTACCAAGAGCGAATTGCTAACGAAGGATATCTGCGAACAGCCACTGAAGACCGCTCCATTTTAGAATTATCGCGTACAGTTGGTTATAAACTCAATCCTGGGGTTGCTGCTAGTACATACCTCACTTTTACCGTCGAAGATGCACCAGGTTCAGCCCAGGAAGTTACAGTTCCTGCTGGCACAAGGGTGCAGAGTATTCCCAAAGCATCAGGAGAACTTCCCCAGACCTTTGAAACGATTGCAGAGATAAAAACACGAGTTGAGTGGAATAGCCTTAAGCCCGATATTTCCCCAAAATTCGACACGCCAAAATTTGATCAAGACACAACTGAACTAAGTTTACAAGTAACAAATACTAGACTTCAGCCCGGCGATCGCATTTTAATTATCAGTGATACAGGGGGTGATAACACTGCTCCTTTGCCTGTTTCACCTGATCCCAATGCAAATCCTCCCAAGCGTGAATTTAGATTTTTCTTAACTTTGGAATCTGTAGAAACTGATGCCCAAAACAACTTTACATTGATTCGCTGGAATAATAACACAAAACAAACACTACCAGTAGTGTTAGTAAATGCAACACACAGTTCCGCTAATAATCTGCAAGTATTCGCCTTTCGACAGCAAGCATCGCTTTTCGGTCATAATGCTCGCGACTGGAGTGAATTATCCCCGGAAATTAAACGCAAATATAGCCCTAGTCAGTTTGGTAGCGAAACTATTAATTGCACTGGCATAACTATAAGAGTAAATAATGATGCAGTCTTCACCACATCTATTAACAAAGGTGATATTATCACAGTTGCTAATCAATCAAAAACCGTAGTTAATATTTCTGAAAATAAAAAAATAATTACAGTTGATTCTGGCTTTATTCCTAACCTAGATAACATACAAGGTTTTATTTACAATAAAGCAATATCGGAATGGAGTAAATTTAGCATTCAATCTTCACAAATTGACTTGAATGCCTTATATCCAAATGTTTTACCAGGAAGCTGGGTGCTGTTAAATCAGGATGAATCATCTGAACTTTATCAAGTTGAAAATAGCTCTACTGTTTTCCGCTCAGATTTTGAATTAGCAGGAAAAGTTACCCGAATAAATGTTACAAGTAGCAATGGTTTAGAAAAGTTCGATTTACGTAAAACTACTATTTTTATTCAAAGCGAACAATTACTACTGTTCAAAAAACCGCAAGAATTACCATCAATTAAGCGGCAAAATCCACTGATTAAACTAGCGCAGTCAATACCTCCACTAGAACCTGGACGCACAGTCATCATCAAGGACAAAACTAATACCGAAATTGCTTTTGTTGGCAGTATGGATGACTCTCAATCTCTTACATTGAGCTATGACCTCCAGCATGATTACGATACTGCAAGTATGACTATTTATGCCAATGTTGTCCCAGCCACACACGGTGAAACTGTAGAAAAAGAAGTCCTTGGTAGTGGTAATGGCGGGCAAGCTAACCAAAGATTTAAGCTGAAAAAACCACCTTTAACTTATGTCTCGGCAGCTACAGCTAGTGGTAGCAAAAGTACTTTACAAGTCTATGTGAACAATGTCTTGTGGCAAGAAGTTGCATCTCTAGAAGAGCAAGATGCCCGTAGCCAATGCTACATTGTACAAATTGACGACCGAGGCGAGTTTACCATTATCTTTGGTGATGGGATTCATGGTTCTCGCTTACCCAGTGGACAGGAAAATGTCGTGGCTACCTACCGTAGTGGTATTGGTCAAGTTGGAGAAGTCAAAGCAGGTTCTTTGATACTGCTGCAAAACCGACCTTTAGGAATTCGGGATGTCACTAATTTGCATGATGCCACAGGCGCAGGCGATCGCGAAACCTCTTTGCATATCCGCGATAACACTCCCCGCACCGTCCGCACACTAGATCGCATTGTTTCTTTACGAGACTTTCAAAACTTTACTCAAAGTTTTGCTGGTATTGGCAAAGCTCAAGCTGTCATTCTCTGGACAGGACAAACAAAATTAATACACATTACTATTGCTGCTGATGATGGTCAACAAGTTGAATCTAATTCAACACTTTTTACTAACCTGAAACAAGCAATTGTTTCTAATATGAGTAATCCATTACAATTTGTGGAAATTCAATCCTACGAGCCGTTGTACTTTAACATAGAAGCAACAGTATGGATTGACCCACGTTATCAGGAAAACAGTGTCAAGCAGATTATAGAAAGTACACTCAATCAAACATTTAGTTTCGCCAAACGTGAATTTGGACAAGCAGTAGCCGCTTCAGAAGTTCTTGAAATTATCCAAAATATCGCGGGTGTATTAGCAGTTAATTTGGATTTTCTTTACTTAACATCTGACAATAAAACCAAACCAATTCCTTCATCCATAGCAGCAAAAACAGCCTCTTGGGATGTAAATAAAAAACAAGCTTTGCCATCTCAGTTATTACTAATTAACCCTCAAGGCATAACACTCAAAAAAGGCTCATGAATCAGTTAGAACGTCTTTATCATCTCCTCCCGTCTATCTATCGCCAACGAGATTTGGCGCAGGGAGAACCGTTGCGGGCTTTACTTGCAGTTATGGAAAGCCAACTGCGAACAATTGAGGCCGATATTGATGGGCTGTATGAAAACTGGTTCATCGAAACCTGTGATGAGTGGGTGGTTCCTTACATCGCAGACTTATTGGGAATTGAGGGTTTAAATGATGAAAAAAGTTTATTGTGGAGTCAACGGTCATACGTTGCCAATACAATCGCCTACCGTCGTCGTAAAGGTACTCCTGCCATTCTAGAAAATATCACATTTGATGTCACTGGCTGGAGAGCTAAGGTAGTAGAATTTTTTGAGCTACTCAGTGCTACCCAAAATATAAATCATATCCGTCTGGGTAAAGGCAGTACCATCGACATCCGTCAGCAAGCAAAATTAGAACAGTTGAATTCGCCCTTTGATGCGATCGCTCATTCAGTTGATGTACGTCGCATCAGTCCAGATGGGATAAAATCTGAGCAATCCTTCGCGGCGATGCGCGGCAAATACAACATCTCGAATCTAGGCTTGTTTGTCTGGCGACTGCAAAGTTATCCAATTACCAACAGTCCCGCTTACCCTGTGAAAGATTCAGCAGGAGAAAAAATTATTGGGTATACCTTTCACCCCCTTGGCTATCAGACAACTTTATTCAATCGACCCCAAACCAAAACCGAAATTACTCAATTTGCTGAAGTAATTAACTTACCTGGTGCGATCGCTCAACAAGCATTTGCAGCCGATTTAAAGGCATATCAACAGCAATACAAAGACGCACGACCAGACCAGCAACCACCAGACAGCCAATATTACGGCCCCAATCGCAGTTTCAACATCTCAAATATCTCACCGATGCAGCTGGTGAGTATGGATTTAAGTAACTGGCAAAGTCCCGCATCAGGTAAAGTCGCTGTAGATGTCAAATTGGGACGAATAGCTTTCCCGATCAACGAACCACCAACCCAAGCTGTGAACGTTAGCTACTGCTACAGTTTCAGTGGTGACATTGGTGGCGGCCCCTATGACCGCCAGCCAACTTTAGCAACGAATGATTCTATTCCCTGGTACTGTGTCGTTAGTCAAGATGGGAAAAAGTTGCAGGATGCTTTACGAGAATATTTAACTCAAAACAATCCATCTGGCATCATTGAAATCGCTGATAGCCAAGTGCATGAACTCACTGAACCAATCATCCTGAAAAAAGCCGGTCGCTTGACGATTCAAGCAGCCAACGGAATGCGCCCTATCATTAGTTGTGGTAAAAACCCGTTAGTTTTCAAGGTTGCAGATAACAATCCCGATGCCGCGTTGACCTTCAATGGAATACTAATTGATAGTAAAGTCAGCATTCAAACAGGGTTGAAACTGAACATCATTCACTGTACTTTGATTGGTGGAGTGCAGGTAGAAAAATCAAAACAGAATATTTCCAGTTTGCAAATATTTATCTCTCATAGCATTGTCGGTGCTTTACAATTGCCAGAGCAGATTGTCAGTTTAACAGTACAAGACAGCATCATAGACAGCATTTTAGAGGATGTATCTAGCTTGAGAAAAGCTACAAATGATGCAACTATAGATACAAACAAATTGCGTAATAATGCAGATTTAGATTATGCGATCGCTACCAACACCGCAGACGAAAAATCTCACCCCCGCACCACTTTAGAGCGAACTACAATCTTTGGTAAAGTTAACCTCCACGAACTGACACTAGCATCTAATGTGATATTTACAGCACCCGTCACTGTGAAGAATTGCCAAACGGGTAGTGTCCGCTTCAGCTATCTGCCAAAAGATTCCCAAACTCCACGCCGTTACTGCTGTCAACCTCTGGAGGATAGCAATGGCGATCGCCAAATCAAACCCCTGTTCACCTCTGTGCAGTATGGCGATCCGGGGTACGCCCAACTAGCACTAGCTTGTCCGCCAGAAATTGCCACAGGTGCAGACGATGGAGGCGAGATGGGTGCATTTCATCTGCTTCACCAACCTCAACGCACCGCTTATCTTCGTCTCAGCTTAGAAGAATATTTGCCTGCTGGCTCAGAAGCTGGAATTTTCTATATGTCTTGAAGTTATTAAAGGAAATATTATGAAAGGCGATTTTTCTCGGTTTACCTTCAATCCCCAAAAGCGTTTCAGCCGCGTGTTGATGCAACAAGGGCGCGTCCAACTAGATGCAGATTGGAACGAACAACTGGATATTACAGAGCATCGAATTGCTACTGAAATCACCGATTTCATCGGTCAGAGTGGCGCACCAGAAAAGTATGCTGGATTTGAGATCACAGCAATTAATGAGCCAAAAAATCTCAAAATTGGTGCAGGGCGATACTACGTTGAGGGTATGCTTTTTGAGAATGACCAGCCTGTGCTGTTTACTGCTCAATCAGACTATCCAAGTGCAGAACTTCCAAAAGAAGAAGGTATTTACTTAGCTTACCTTGATGTCTGGCAGCGCCACGTCACAGCACTGGAAGATCCAGAGATTCGGGAACCTGCTTTGGGTGGGGCTGATACGGCCACGCGAGTCAAGAATGTTTGGCAAGTAAAACTCCAAAAAGTGGGCAACAATGCAGACAAAAGCTCTTTCGCTCCTCCTGACTGGAAACCTAGCTGGGAGAAGCCTCTAGGTAAATTATCAGCGATCTTAGGAGCGGGAGCAAACCTAGAAAATCAACTCTACCGTGTGGAAATTCATACAGGCGGTACGCTCAGTCAAGCTACGTTTAAATGGTCGCGGGATAATGGCTCAATTGCTACCCGTGTTGAGAAAATTGTCGGTCAGGAGATTACCGTCAGTCGTCTAGGACAAGATATTCAAACGGCATTTGCAGCAGGTAACTGGGTGGAGATAACTACTGAAAAGCAAACCCTCTCTGGTGAACCTGGACTTTTAGTAGAGTTGGCATCTGTTAAAGCAATCACATTAACAGTGAAAGAGTGGCCAAGTGGCAAAGCACCAGATTATGAGTCATCAATGATAGTACGGCGTTGGGATTCTCGTAATATCCCTGTGCAGAATGATTGGATAACTTTAGAGAATGAGATTCAGGTCAAATTTGATGCAGGTGAGTATAAAACAGGCGACTACTGGTTAATTCCCGCACGCAACTTAACTGCAAATATCGAATGGCCTAGTAACAAAGCCCAACTACCGCACGGGATTTTACATCGCTACTGTAGTTTAGCCTTGGTGAAGTATGATAACGCTGGATTTAGTGTGAAGGATGATTGTCGTGTCATCTTCAAACCCTTAACAACGGGTTTGTTGAGCAAAGGCGGTGACACTATGACAGGATCACTGACAATTGATAAAGACCTCTATGTTACTGGCAAAGTTGGTATTGGAACAAAAAATGTAGGAGGAGCTAGGTTAACTGTAGAGACACCTAATGACTACGATGGAAGTACTATCCAGTTTGAAGCTAAAAAAGAACCTAATTTGTACAATTTGAGCTTAAATACATCCGTAACCGACAGTAATGTTAGGTGGGTCTTTAATCAAACGAACAATTCTCAACTACATAACTCAGTTCTTGTATTTAATAAAGGTAATGTTGGCATCAGCACAACCAATCCGCAAAGCAAGCTGGCTGTGTCAGGAGGAGTTGCGATCGGCTCAAAAAACTATGTGGAAACAACTGTTGCACCTAATAATAGTTTGCTAGTTGAGACGTACATCGGCATTGGAAAGATGGGAAATTGGAGCTTGCAAACAGCTAGTTACACAAGCGTGAAAGGTGGTATCGTACCAATTAAAGGTATAATAATAGACGGAGCCAGTAATCTCTATATCTGCACTGTTTTGGGAAGCTCTTTCTATAACGGGGTTTTGGACTTGTTACTTCCACGCCCTAAACGATGGGCTGTATCAGTTTTACCAGCATGGTCTTTAGATATTACTAACATAGCAAGAAATCCAAGGGCATCGATAATTGGAGGAGCAACAGGAATAGAAGTTGTGGAATATGGTAGGGGTGAAGATTTCCCATCGGAAGCAAACTGGATAGATGGGGATCTAGATTATATAAGCGGATATCGCTATTGGCAATTAAAAACAAACACTCAACCAAAAGGAATAATAATAGTTATTATTTCATCCATATAGCAATTATCAGTAAGTCATAAAAAGATACTATATTTATTCACAGCAGGATAAAACATTAATTCTCATCTGACCAAGAAAGTTAATGCTTTCTTAGTGCTGAACAGCCAACTCTAATAATTGTATTATCTTCTCTTAATTTCACATGAGACAACAACTCGAAAAACGCCTTCAATCTCTTAAGGATGAATTTTCAGAAAAGCAAGCAAACTTAACAGATTTAGAGGCTAAACAGACAAATCTACAAAACACTTTACTCCGCATTAGTGGTGCAATTCAGGTACTACAAGAAGAACACAGTAAGATAAGCGAAATATTAGAAAATGCCAGCGAACCACCTGAAGAGATTAATTCAGAAACTGGATTCATCAATCAAGATTTAACAGTCAGTAATCAGATAAAAGCACAGCTAGAGCAACGTCTTCAATCCCTCAAATTAGAGTTTGAAGATGGTCAAAGAATATTAGCAGATTATGAGATGAAACAGGCAAATCTGCAAACTACCTTACTCCGTATTAGTGGAGGAATTCAGGTACTAGAAGAAGAATTAGTTCAATCCAGCGAAACTTCTCACATTCCCCAATCTCTTGCGGTTTGAAGTAATCTTGGTGTAATAGTGCTACATAAGTAATGATAATGATGCACCGTATTAATGAATGAAATACCAAATTCCACCAAGGTGATTTCTCCCAGGATTTGGAAAAAGACAAGGTTATCGGAATAATACAATAAGGCAAAAATCACAAGAAAGAATAGTGATACCACAAGCCTTTTAGCAATTTCTGATGGTCACTGAGCGTACTTGTACTAAGCGCAGGCTATTTTTATCAGCTTTTTTTAACATTCAACACTTCTTCTCTGACTGATATCAAGTTCTCAGACTCAGGGATGATGAGGATTGATTCAATAAATTGGCAAAATCAGACTATAAATAGTGATATCTCAGTGATATGCAGCAATTACAAGGAATAAGGTCATGATTAAATCATGGATGATCATTGGTGGCGTAGCAATATTGGTGGCTTTAGGTGCTAATTTAATTCAACCACGCGATCGCCAATGGTTCAGACGCTTACAAAGACCGAGATGGCTAACTTTTGAAGCCGCAATTCCGGTCATTTGGAGTGTAATTTTTATTTGTGGCGCTTGGTCAGCTTATATTGTCTGGGAAACTAACCCAGGAACAACATCTACTTGGTTATTGATGAGTTTATATTTAATTTTAGAAATTGCGATCGTTGCCTATACACCCGTAATGTTTTGGCTGCGAAGTCTGCAAGCAGGCACAATTATTGGTGGTACAGGCTTTATTATTGGTCTGATATTAACTGGGGCTGTCTTACCTGTCTCCGGTTGGGCAGCATTGTTATTAGTACCCTTTTTACTATGGAGTCCCATTGGTACTTATACCACTTGGCAGATGCAGAGTCTCAATCCGCAAGATGTCTGAGTGTCAAACCTGCGGTTGATTTCACCCCTCCCTTATCTTGTCAAACTGGCAGTGTATAACTTGACAAAAAGTCAGGAAAAGGGTGAATATATGCTTTCATCTGGCTTGTGAATTGAGGGACGGTGTGGTTTAGTCATAGTTGTTAATTAACCGCAGATGGACGCGGATGAATTATTTACACCATCTCAAACTCTAACTGATGACTTTGGCGAAAATCATGGGTGAAATGATCTACTACATTTGTATCAGCCAATTCTAAATTATAAAAATCGACAAATCCATGATCAAAATAAGGGCCAGCGTGCCAAGTTCCTGCATTTAATTTAATAAAACAATTCCCTGGAATCTGAAAAGCAGCTATTTCTGATACAACTGGTTCATCTAATTCATTATGGGGAGGACACACGGCAATGAACCAATCTTTGCCTTCTAATGAACCTAAACATTGAGTGCATTTTATATGACGAGTAATTTTATTAAATTTACGTCCGCGCTTTTCTAGACGCATAATATAAAATCTTGGGGTGCCATTTTGCAGATTTAATTGAGCATCTTCCGCATCAAAACCTTTACCATCTTTACTAGCAAAAATTACCTGCCCATAACGCTGGAAATTTTCGGGGGTAATTAATTCTGCTTTTAATTGTTGGACTGTTTGGGATGTACTCATATTATTAATCAATTACCAGTCTAATTCTTTGGGAATGAGTGATTTAGGAATTAACGAAGCTTGGATTTCTTGATCTGAAGGTCTTGTATACCACCAAGCCCAAGCGATTAACACTGCTTGTAATGGCAATCTAATTGCTTGAACCCAAGGGGAATCTGAGTATGGTATGGTTTCAATTTTAATATGATTAACTGCCATGTTGATATTGGCAGGAAAAACAGCAATAAATAGCAGTACTAGTCCCCAAGCTGCTGCTTGACTCACAGGCGGAACTAATAACCCAATACCACCTAAAATTTCATAAAAGCCACTCAGATAAACTAACCCTAAAGGATATGGCAGTTGTGGCGGCATGATTTTAACGTAAGGTTGCGGTACTGCAAAATGTGTAATACCGACGATGATGATTGATATTGCCAAGATGACACGAAAGAGTTCCTTACGTCTGTTCATGGTTTCGCCTGATTTTGTCCTTGCGCTTACCACTTCAGTTTGCTGATCTGATGTGAATTTGTCTTCAATCAATGGTAAGAAACATCACGCAGGGACGCAGAGGCGCAGAGAGGATGAGGAGATTGGTTTTGATTAGTTAGATTTAGAGTCTGCGATCGCGCCATAATCCAATCTTGTAAAATTCCATTGACTAACGTTCCCCTTCATCGGCGGCTATTAGTTTTTATATCACCACCAATGATTTTTGACCGTCCGTTGCAAGGGGGTTGTTATGCTGCGATCTCTGACCGACTGATTCTTAACATTTGATTCCCGCCTTTTTGAAACTCATAAGCAACAGATTGAACTTCTACACTACAACCTTTATTAGATAAATCTTCCAAAATCGGTTTAAGGTACGAGGATGGTTCACCATCAAGTTTAAGCAATGGGAAAATCCTAACCTCTGAGGCAATTCGCAGAAGTTCATGAATCGAAGCAACATGAAAATCAAGTGATAACTGTTCTGAATACAAGAAGAGTAAATGAGAGCATACGCATAACTCAAATTGGTCATCAACAAATTCTAGGCTTGGCAAAGATTGATATAAATACCGCCCTGAAGTTTTTCCAAATTCATAGTCTAATAAAAATTTCTCCATTGCGTTGAGACGCGCCTTGCCAAGCTCATCAGCATTTTGGAAGTTCTTCCATATATAGTGACTAGAGTTTTGCTTCACCTGCGAAATGACTGGCTCATAAGTAGCTCGAACACGCTGCTCAATTTGTTCGGCAGAAAATTGATAAACCGGATCGATAGACACAACAGAGTGTCCTAGCTCAGTCATCTCAACATTGAAACTAGCTGGGCCATCGCCACATCCAAGAATTTTCGCGTTTAAATCTGTTTCTGACAAACTAAACATCGACTTGTATTCTTCTAGCGTTCTGCCCCAAGGGACAACTTCATCGAGCTTCATTTACAAATCTCCTCAAGATATTAGTATAACTATTTGTTATACGGGATCTTTCCGTATAATCTTTTTCTCAGTCCTAATATATCAAGCATCACAGCGAACTCCTGTTGGAATATATGGAAAACTTCTTTTTTACATCCTTATTTGGGTATTACACCGAATTTTTCGGTATAACTATCCTTCAGGGGAGGGGTATACAGAATTTTTCCGTGTATCCCTTGGTGTTATCCAGGATTTTTCTGTACAACATCCCTAACACTCAAAGGAATTGCTTGAACAAACGCAGTATGTCATCCGATTTATCTTACGAATAAAGATAAAATTAGTGCCTAAGTTTATACCGATCGCCTGTTAGTTATAGGACTTACGCAGACTCTACGATTTCTTGGCGTTCTCGGCGACTTGGCGGTTCGATAAATCAAGCTTTTGGGTGATTTTTGCGTAAGTCCTAAGTTAGATTTTAAAGCTTGCGATCGCGCCCTAATCCAATCCTGTAAAATTCCATTGACTAATAACGTTTATGCTGCTCTAAAACTTGCTAATCAAATTGTCATACTCTGCATGTGTTCCAATCCAAAACCAGGAAATACCATTTTCGACTTCAACACCCAAAGCTCGGTAACTTAACCCTGCACGAACTGACCAATACTTTTTGCCCAACTTCTTGAAATGCAAGGACGGATGAGATGGGTCAACTTTGAGCAACTCATAGCATTCATCTGCTGATTGCTGAACACTTTCAGGTAAGGCGTTGTAGCATTGCCAAAACCGTCGCGTTGTATAGTGCATTAAATTTCTCGACAATGCCCTGCTTCAAACTCAGCGATCGCTTCTTGAGCAAGTGCCTCTAATTTACCGTCTTCGATGTCTTGCTCTATCTGCTCGTCCCAGCGTTCGTAGTCTAAATCAAGAAACCACAGTCTTAATTTCTCAAACTCACTTGATGGCAACGAAAGGATTGCCGCTTCGATTTGCTCCAGATTGGACATAGCCCTTTGTACCTCTCTAGCCTTGAGAAAATTATAGCTTTCCCGGAAAGGTAGAGTACCTTCACCCGCCGCTAGTAATTTCTCGGACTCGACGAACAGACTCTGTACGGTCTGTGTTCAACGGCATTGTTAGACCGTATCGACTTTGCGAAGTTTGACACTACCGCCTTCAAAAATCTGCATCGTTAGCTGATAGCCTTCCATCAATGACATTCCAACAAGCGGTTCTGAATCAGCTTCGTCTACTGGGATTGTTAGTAAGGCGCTATCCCAGACTACAACAGCTTCGTAAATGTTGAAAACACACTCACTGCCATCTCCAAGAATTGCCCTTCCTCGTCTTTTCCATTTCAAGTTTAACTCAGCGATCGCATCTGGAGGCAACGACAGCCAACCATTGAAACCTGTATCTACGATCGCATCTTTCGTAAAAACTCTGCCATCAAAGCGACGAATTGAAAGTGGAATAATTGGTTCAAATTCTGCATTGACTACTCCAGTAATCATGCAGTTCTCCGAGTCCGTCCGCCAAACCGACGAACGTGACGAGAGCCAATACGAACTATCCAAATTTGAGCATCTGGGTGACGGGTTTCCAGGCGATCGCAAGCTACAATTTCACTCTTGTCAATTTCAAAGTCACCAGTTTCGAGATCAATCGCTACAATTTTGCCGTCATTCCCAGCCTCAACTTGAGGTTTTATCTGAGTTTCATAGATATAATCACCTCGGTGGGCAAATTCCTCTTTACTGTAGCGGGGTTGTCGTACTGTCATCGTTCCAATTTTCGGTTTGTCTATGGCTTTATTTTAAGCTGATACTGATCGCCTGTTAGTTAGATTTTAAAGCTTGCGATCGCGCCCTAATCCAATCCTGTAAAATTCCATTGACTAAAGGTAGGTGTCCGTCAGGGTTGCGGCAGAATTTAGAGAAACTCAACTAGCAGATTGAATCAAACATCCCTTGCACGGATTTGTTAGATTTAAATTGATTTAAGGTCGTCCCCATTCTAGTTTTTGAATCAAATAATTGCCAGATTCATTTGCAACTACTACTATCACAGCTTCAGTATTTACTTCTCCAATAACTGAGACGTAAACCATAGCACTATCTGAGTCATTATCTGGTAAGTGTGTTTCAACTGAATCTATAGACATTGCACTTGCAGATATTTCAAAATAGTCAACCATTCCTTCATAAGTCTCTTTAAGGAGAGAGGGAGTCCATTCATCACAAATTGCAGATCCTAAATAAGAATGAGCCTTTTCATATTGATGATTCAGAAGAGCTAATGAAAAATTTAAGGCAACTTGCCCATATGGTGTCTCTAGCTCTTCTTGACTGACTCCGTGTATCATCTCAATCACTCAGCTTAAATAGAGAATTTAATTATTTTAGGGCTTACGGAATAACTCTCTCAAACTCTTTTAACTTCGTGTCTTAGCATCTTTGGTGGTTTATTGTTTCATTATTTTGTGAAGAAATTGCTTAAACAAATACAGTATTTATAATTCATCAATTGTCACCAACCTGCCTTCTGTAAACTGAATCACTAGCTCCTGGTCATCCAGCAGTGCAGTTCCAAGCAAAGGTCGTCTTCCTGTAGCTATGACAAGTACTTCTCGTTCTTCACCATTGCAAAGGACAGTTGCCTCATAAATTGGAAGCAAAACTTCAGCGTTATCTGCCAAATTTGCAGAGGTATCGTGTCTAAATGTTAAACCCATCAATGAAACCGCTTCCGAAGGAAGACAGAGTTCCCCAGTGAAACCTGTATCGATGACAAACTCAATCGCTATGCTTGAACCATTCTGAAGCAGAAAGGTCAGTGCGACAGTGGCGTGTCTATCTGTCACAATTCCAGAAATCACTTCTGAATTCGCTCCATGACCCCACCAAATGAGACAGCCACGTTGTAGCCAATACGAATACCAAAGAGTCGGGCGTTTGGATGTTTCTTGCTGAGATTCCGGGATGCTTGCAGCCCAGTTTTATCAACTTCATAATCCCCTGTTTCAATATCGATGATGACCATCTTACCGATGTTTTCGTCAGTTTCGACTTTTTGACGGATTCCACTCCCGTACAGTTGCTTTGCCCGACGTGCAACTTCTTCGCGGCTTAAAAGAATGGCTTGCATACGCTGGTTCTAAGTCGTTACTTTAACTCTTTGAACCTCTCCATAATACCTTACAAAAAATCGCCTGTTAGTTAGATTTTAAAATCTGCGATCGCTCTTCTATCCAATTTTGTAAAATTGGGTTGACTAACTCTGGTGCTTCATCTTGGGGGCAATGTCCTACTCCTTCTAAGGGAATGAATTTTTCTACTGACGGGTAGTTAGCTAAATCTCGACCTAAATTTACTGGTTCCCAAGGGTCGGCGGTTCCCCATAAAATAATTGTTGGACAAGTTAATAATGGCAGTAAGTCTTCTGGTAACGGCCCTGTGGAGTATGAGGTAAATGCCAAAAACACCGCCACAGCACCAGGATCTTTGGCTGGCGCGGTGAGAATATCGACTAATTCATCTGTGACTGTCTCTGCATTGATATAAGCTTGCAGCAAGATTTTTCGCACGGTTTTGGGTTTGGCGACTTGATTAAAAAAGAATTGCCCAATTGGTTTAATAGATAATACCCTTTGTAAAATTGGCGCACCTACACGCCGAGTCCAAGGTAAGGTGGCGCGTTTGCGATCGTGTAATAATCGCAAGGAACAGTTAATTAATGCTACTCCCAAGGCAATATCCGGCGAACTAACTGCGGCTTGCATCGCTACAATGCAGCCAATGGAATTTCCCACTAAAAAAGCTGGTTCACCTACCACTTCCCGACAAAAGTCTGCTACTTGCTGTCCCCACATTTCTAAGGTGTAGGCAATTGTTTCACCCGGCTGAGGTTTGGCTGAAGCACCGAAGCCAAGCAAATCTATGGCATAAACCCGACAAGTTTGGGCTAATACTGGTATGTTTTTACGCCAATGCCATCCAGAAGCGCCAAAGCCATGCACTAAAATAACGGCAGGCCCGGTTGTGCCTTGAGTTTGGTAGCAAATTGGGAAGCCCTGCCATGTCCAAGTTTTTGCGGTAAAAGTCGTTGTCGAAGTCTTCATAAAAAATCTGTATTTTTATTTACTAATTTTAATATTTCGTAATATTTTTCGTGAGTTATCTTAAATTGTAGAAGTAATTTGTAAAGATTTTACAATTAGAAAAATAAAAACCAAGATAAAATAGTAACTATCTTTACTTTAAAATAAGTATAAAGGCTGGATTAAATTTATTTGGAATTGAGTCAAAGTTTTGATAAATATGAGTTGTGACAATTACTCACTAATATCTAGATTGTAATATTTTTACCAACGGTTTTATATTCAGTAGTTTTACAATTTACGGTTTCTCGGTTGATCTCTACAATCATTTGGTATCGAGCATCGGCATCAGGTGGTTGGCTGCCAGAAAAATGACGCTAAATTTCACCTAGACTTTTGTTCCTAGTTCCTTCTGGTTCACGAAGATGACAATACTAGAAACAATTTATACTCCTGTTGGGGGTTATGCCCCGGATTTTGAACTGCCTGGAACTGACGAAAAAGTGCATCACCTCAGCCGTTATTTAGACAAATTTCAGGCGGTTGGCGTTGTTTTTATGTGCAACTACTGTCCTTATGTCAGTCTATATTTAGACAAGCTCAAAAAAATTCAAAGGGAATTTGCCGCCAGTGGCTTTACCCTGATTGGGATGAACGGCTGTGATACTCATAATTACCCGACAGAAAGCTTTGAACAAATGAAAGCTTTTGCCGAACGTCACCGTCTAAATTTTCCTTACCTGTGGGATTCGACTCAAGATGTTACCCGGAGTTTTGGCGCGATTACAACGCCGATGGCTTTTTTAATCGATAGTCATGGGATGGTGCGTTATAAAGGGAAAATTGACAGTGATCCGCAAGCACCGTCATCTTTTAGAGAAGATTATTTGCGAAATGCGATCGCTGCTTTATTTAAAAATCAAGCAATTAACCCCCAAGAAACAGAACCGGCAGGAACTACATTGATTTGGCGCAACTAGACAGAGATAGTCATTGTGCTGCTATCTTAAATTGGAGGCAATTGCAACTTTTTCGATAAAGCGTAACTTCATGGGAACGAATTACCGACGGGTTTTACTCAAACTAAGCGGTGAAGCCTTAATGGGCAACATGGGCTATGGTATTGATCCAGAAGTGGTCAAAGAGATAGCACAAGAAGTAGCAGAGGTGATAGCCACTGGCGTTCAAATCGCCATAGTCGTTGGCGGCGGCAATATTTTTCGTGGCGTAAAAGCGGCATCGGCGGGGATGGATAGGGCAACGGCTGACTACATCGGTATGATTGCCACGGTAATGAATGCCATGACGCTACAAGATTCGCTAGAACGAATAGGTGTACAGACGCGCGTACAAACTGCGATCGCCATGCAAGAGTTAGCAGAACCTTATATTCGTCGTCGCGCCATCCGTCATCTTGAAAAAGGGCGGGTGGTAATTTTTGGTGCTGGTTCGGGAAATCCCTTCTTTACCACTGACACGGCTGCGGCATTGAGAGCCGCAGAAATTGATGCAGAAGCGATTTTTAAAGCCACCAAAGTGGATGGAATATATGATGCTGACCCCCAAATACATCCTAATGCCAAACGTTTTACTAGCCTGACTTATGCACACGTTTTGACACATGATTTGCGGGTAATGGACAGTACTGCGATTGCCTTGTGTAAAGAAAACAACATCCCAATTCTGGTATTTGACTTAACGGTGCGAGGTAACATCCGCCGCGCAGTCATGGGAGAATCAATCGGCACCCTTGTGGGAGGTTCTTGTGAAATTAGCTGAAGCTGAGAGTACGATGCAAAAAACTGTTGAGGCAACTCAACGGGCATTTAATACAATTCGCACTGGTCGCGCCAATGCCAGTTTATTAGATAAAGTGACGGTGGATTATTACGGTTCACCAACACCCTTAAAATCCCTGGCGAATATTAGCACGCCAGATGCAACAACAATTCTGATTCAGCCTTACGATAAAAGCAGTTTGAACACTGTTGAGAAAGCAATTTCCCTTTCGGATGTGGGCTTAACACCCAGTAACGATGGTTCTGTGATTCGGCTAAATATTCCGCCGTTAACTAGCGATCGCCGTAAAGAACTGGTTAAAATTGCTGCTAAGTATGCTGAAGAAGGTCGTGTAGCGATTCGGAACATCCGCCGTGATGCGATCGATGCAATTCGGAAGCAGGAAAAAGCTTCAGAAATTTCTGAGGATGAAGCTAAAGACCAACAAGATAAACTGCAAAAACTCACAGACAAATACACTGCTAAAATCAGCGAATTGTTAGCAGAAAAAGAAAAAGACATCTCAACTGTCTAAAGTCTGAAGTCTGAAAAGTCACGCCACGGAGGGAGCCAGGAAACTCGTCCAACGCAGTGGCTCCCCCTTGTCTGTTTTTCCTATCTCAAATAAAACTGCTATATATCAACCAAACCAATGAGATGCAGCCAAATTTGGATCAACTGCTTCTGGGATATAGCGATGAAGATTCTGTGCTTGTTCACCTAGAATTTTTTCAACACCTTGGCGAATAATTGATTCTATGTGTAGTGTGCTTTCTAAAGAACGACACATAGATTCTGAACAAATAAATTTTGGTTTTTCCACCTCATCAACTGTAATGTATTGATTAGGAATTCTACTTAAAATATAAGCAATGAGATTTTGCCGCATATCAGGATTGGCAAAGGCTTCTTGATAAGGATGATGAGGGTAAGTTTCTAAAATTCCTTCAAGTTCTTGAAGAACTAATCTTATGGTTAGATTTAATAGGGTTTTAGTCATTTTAAATCGCCTCTCTTGAATGTAGCTTTATGATCATGAGTCACCAATTTATCAAGGTGATTTTGTAAATTACTAGAAAGAATTGATCCTAAATTGCGGTCAAATATCTGGGGCTCGGATTTAATTTCTAAAAAAGCCAGCAGATTCCTAGATCAAATTTCAACAGTGAGACGAAATTAAGCCTAAATTGATAGTTTGTTGGAGAGCTTTTTCAAAAGTGATTCCTTGTTTAGTAGCAATATATAAAAGTACTATTGCTGCTGAACGGATGGAATCATCACAATGAATTAAAGTTGGTTTTGGCGATTTGTTGATTACTTGAAAGATATCAAGTGCTGCTTGATGATTAATTTCTCCAAGATTAGTAGGAAAATTAATATACTGTAATCCTAACAACTCAACTTTTTCTTTTTCGTTGTCTAGTGAGCTGGTTTCATCGGGCGATCGCAAATTAATTACAGACTGGTAGCCCTCCTCAGCTAATTGCTTTAACTGATCTAAGGTAATTTGTCCTGCGATCGCTAATTCATCGTTAATTTTCCTAACAGTAATCATGTTCGCCGCCTTAGTTGAGTGGGGCGACTTACTTAGTCGCCCATTTATCCTTAATGCCTACGTTTATTGTTAGCAATATCACCTTCAAATGGTTGAACTCCCGTTTCTGGGTAGTTATCATCTCTGGGGCTAAAAATTCTACTAGCTGCACCTGAGATATAGGTGACAACTTTTGCTATACCATCTGTAATTGTTTTGATAATTTTGCTAATAGACATATATTTTTCTCCTATTTGATTTTGATGTGAAAAACTTTAGTAAATGCTTTATTTAAATTTTCTTCTCGCCAATTCTGACTTTTAGTAGACTTAATCTTGGTTGGCCTCATTTTCTATGGCTAAACATCTCTCTAATAGGTTAATTGTGTCGAAATTACAGCATTTATCTAAAAATTGAATGGTGTCATAATTCCAGAGGCGTTCTAAATCCTCGTGTATGTGGTAAAGTTGCCAAAACTTAAATGGGTTGAATAATGTCTTGCATCGGAAAAGTGGTTGGTTAAGGAAATGCCATAAAATAATAAAATTCTTCAGGAAAAAATTATGATTTTTTGCCATAGTAGTGCAGGTTGAGATATAGATGAAACAAAACAGTAACTCAAGCAATCAAGAAATCGTAAAATCTTCGGCAAATTGTCGCCTTGTAATTGGTTGTCGCAAAATTAACCCTTCACCACCAAGTGGATGAGCTATATCGATTGGTTTGCCTGCAACCGAGACAAAAACTTTAGCTGTTGGGTCAATACTAGTAGCAGTATAGACAACCTGTGCTAAACGATAAGCCATTGAAGTACTACCACCACCTTGACTAAACTCTGACGAGAGATTGACATAAATTCCAGCTTGAGTCACTCGTAAATCTAATAATTTTGTACCTGGGGGAATTGTGGTACTTAAGTCAGCAGTTTTAGGAGTTGTTAATAGATGAGTGAAAGCTAATTTTAAAGCTGCTTCTGAGGTTAGTCCGGCTTTTACTTCTACAGGTTGAGGTACTAGATGAATTTGGTTGTTGTCAAATTTTAACCAGTAAGTTTGCGGTTGTATTGCTGCTACTGCTGGTGCAGATTTTGAGGCAATAATTACTGCTGAATTATTGGCTTGGGTTGTAGGATTGGTGATTTGCCGACTCCACCAAGTAGTTCCTCCAAATAGTGCCAAGATAACTAGCGTCGAAGCAGCGATCGCTTCTCCTCTATATGCTAAATAGTTGCGTTGGGTTTTCATAACGAACTCCTGTAAACCGTCTGAGTGCGAACAAACACCAAAAAGCATTTATGCTGATGTTTGGTCTTAGTGGGTATGAGATGGAGTCAACCAACTAAAGGCGATCGCTAGTTATAACATTTTGGATTTTAGATTTTGGATTTTGGATTGGGAAATTGCTTACTGGTGAGCTTTTCAGTAACCCATTTGTCGCAATCATTTTTCAAATTGGTATTACCTACACTTTTAATTTAGAAGAACAATTTGAGGAACTTGTGAGGGAGTTTCTTTATTAGCAGGACTGACGCATCAAAATTTTCTGTGGGGATTGGGTGTGAGGGTGAAAGGGTATAGGGGTGTATATTTATTTTTCCTTTTGACTTTTTACTTTTGCCTTTTTGTACTACTTCCAGGTTTCGACGGACGAACACGGCGTGATACTTTGCGCTTTTTGACTTTGCTGGTAGGGAGTAAACCGCTAATCCCCTGCTTTTGCATTCGCTTATATGCAGAACCACACCAATCACTCAAAGAATGACTCATCGCGCCGAGTTCTAAGCCAAGAAACAGGGCAAGATATTCTGTACCATAGCCAAGTAGCGATTTTTGAATATTTTCACCCAAAGCTGACCAGTTAAATTTTGTGTTTCCCAGTTTTTCAAAAATTACCAAAATTATCAATGCTGCGATCGCTAACAAGCAGGAAAGATAAATGACTCGCAGTGTCGTCCCAATAATCGGCCCATGCGATAAAAAAGAACGATGACGCAGGCTTTTTTGATAAGGTAGCCAAATCCAGCGCAAATAACCCCAGCGTTGATATTGCCGAGAGTAAATATCTAAGTCAGGGCCAAACATCAAGCCGCCAAACATAAACCCACCAGCCACCAGCAAGGTCACGCTGCTACTGCGGGTCTGCCAAAAAGCCACACCCGCCACCAACGGCAAAGCCCACAGAGTAATGCGATCGTGCGTTCGACCAGAGGGCATTTAAAGGTTCTCAAAAATATTCAAAAAATTTTTCTCAAAAATACTAGCGCGATTCAAAATATTTTGCTATATTATTTAATTGTGAGCGCAAACGGGCGGTTAGCTCAGTTGGTAGAGCGCCTGCCTTACAAGCAGGATGTCATCAGTTCGAGTCTGGTACTGCCCATATCTTAAAAAGCTGTCCTTGTGGCAGCTTTTTTAATTGGAAGCATAATCTTGCCTCCACGATTTGAGGTGGTATTATTACCCTAAATCACCCCAAGTTACCCCAAATCCCAGAACTATTTTAGGTCAATTTTAGGTCAATGAAGTGGACAATTGAAGCAGTAAACGAGCGACTAGCTGCGGGGAAGATTGGGGTAAAGGTGAGGGTAAGGGGCGATCGCTTATCTTTACGTGCCGCACTGCCATACCTCTTCAGTGACTTGTGGTGAACATTTCGGAAATGGTACCGTCTACAAGTTGGCAAAGGAGTAGAAAAAGTTTTCTCATCATGAAGCGCAGACACAAAGTAGCTGGTTTTCAAGCATTACTCTTCAGTGTTAGCTTAGTTTCCACATATTTGTTACCTGAGTCTACTATTGTTGCTGCACCACCAAGAACCCCAGATAAAACGGTCAACTGCGAGATGTTGGTAGTAGGTGGTGGACTATCTGGAGTAGCCACGGCTTACGAGGGGTTACTAGCAGGACGAACAGTATGTTTGACAGAAATTACCGACTGGTTGGGGGGACAAATTTCATCTCAGGGGACATCTGCGTTAGATGAACGACCAACTCAACGCGATCGCCAATTCTATTCTCGCGGCTATACTGAATTACGCAACCGGATTCAACGCTATTACGGCAAACTTAACCCTGGTGAGTGCTGGGTAAGTGATTCTTGTTTTCTGCCTCGTGATGCACACATCATTATGACGCAAATGCTCAAGGATGCCGAAAAAAAGGGTAAAGGTAAGTTGGAATGGTTTCCCAACACAGTAATTAAGGAATTAAATATTAGTCAGAATCGGAAAATCATTGAAGGTGCGATCGCAATTCAACATCAACCAGCCAAAGGCGCACCACCTCTCAACACTTTTACCTTATCTCAAACCATTGAAGATGCCCATCGCTACCAAAATTCATCGCGGTTAAGTAAAAAAATTATCCGCTTTGTTCCCAAGGTTCCCAAAAAACCAACCACCAACAATTCTCCCCAGTGGTATGTGATTGATGCCAGCGAAACTGGCGAAATCATCGCCTTAGCTGATGTTCCCTATCGTTTGGGTATTGATGCGCGTTCTTTCCTCGAACCATCTTCTTCCAGCACCAGCAATGATCCTTACTGTACCCAAGGTTTTACTTATACCTTTGCAATGGAGGCTACCAAGGAACCGCAACCCCAAACCATGCCCCCATTCTATTTACAGTATTCACCATATTTCAGCTATGAGTTAAAAAGATTAGCAGATTTTGGCTTAGTTTTCACCTACCGCCGAATCTGGCATCCAAATCCTGGAAAACCCACACAATTTAACGGTGTGAGATTCACTGCACCCACACCAGGGGATATCTCAATGCAAAACTGGACTTGGGGTAACGACTACCGTCCAGGAACAGCCAAAGATAACTTGATTTACACTCGCCAACAACTGCAAGCTACAGGACAGTTAAAACCAGGCGGTTGGATGGGAGGACTGCGGACAGAAACCCTCCGCAGAGGTGAGGAAAATGCCCTGGCTTATTATTACTGGCTGGTAAAGGGAACTACAGATTCTCAGTTAGGTAAGGGTGTGAAGCAACAGCAAACGAATAATCGATTTCTGTCCGGGTTAAATTCTCCAATGGGGACAGTGCATGGCTTATCAAAATATCCCTATATGCGAGAAGGTAGGCGAATTATTGGTCGTCCTAGTTGGGGACAACCGGAAGGTTTTATGATTTGGGAAGTTGATATTTCTCGCCGCAACTACAACGATGAGTATTATCGTAAAACCTTATCTGCGGATACCTATCGTCAGTTAAAAGCAACACTCGCAGGTTTAGAGGCTGCATCTGTAATTACTGGTCAAGTCTCACCAGATAAATCCTTACGTCGTAGCCGTTCCACAATTTATCCTGATGCTGTGGGTATTGGTCACTACGCCATCGACTTTCATCCTTGCATGACTCAAAGTCCGCCAGAAGCCCCAGGAAATAAAGAACGTCCGGGAGAAAGGCGCGGCGCAGGACAAGCTTATCCGTTCCAAATTGCACTGCGGGCAATGATTCCTCAAAAGATTGATAATTTAATTGTGGGTGGAAAGAGTATTGCTACCAGCCATATTGCTGCGGCTGCATATCGCGTACATTCTTTTGAATGGTCTTCTGGTGCGGCGGCGGGAACTGTGACTGCTTTTGCTTTAAAAAATCAAATTGCACCTTATCAACTCGTGGATGATTTACCCAAAGCAGAACCGCAACTGCAAGCCTTAAAAAGTTTATTAGAAAAAAACGGCAATCCTACCGCTTTCCCTGACACTTCAATTTTTAATCAAAATTGGGAAGATTGGCGATAGTTAATAGTTTGAGGGATTGGGAATGAGAAATCTGTTATGTTCATTCTCAGTCCTGATTTATAGCGGTTCTCGACTCAGTGAAGTACAGGAAAAAATAATTAACCGCAGATGGACGCGGATGGACGCAGATGAAAATAGATAAATTTGTACCTCAGTAGACTAGTAAATGCTATATCATCATTTCTGCTTTTAAATTGTTAAACCATCTGCTATTGTTACATCCCAAGCACTATCAATTTCAGCAGATGCTTGGCGGTAAGCTTCTTCTAGTTCTTGATTTCGCAGCAATTCTAATGCTTGTTCAATTACCTGAGAACGAGATTTACATCCTTTATTCAGCTTGTAATTTTCGATAAACTCCACTAAATTCAGTGGCAAAGAAATAGATAGTTTTTCGACTTTCATCTTCCTAGCAATTAGTAGTAAAAATAATTCATATAGCAATCCTATCTGAGTTGTGAAAAAGTATTCTTTTTAACGAACCGCAAAGGACGCAAAGGACACAAAGAAAGAAAAGAAAGAGAATTTCACAAATGATTTAGGATTGCTATAGCAATCCTATTTGAGATGTAAACAGAAGCAATCTGGAAGGCTTGTAAATAAGCGATCCTGCGAATGTTTCGTTTGTAATTCATTTAGGATTGCTATACTATAGTATAGTATAGGAATTTGATTGGATTGCTCACAGGACTTATGCCCAGAAGAACATGAGTAAGTGCGATCGCATAATAAAATTGCAGCTAAGGAATTAACCAAAACGCCCTGAAACATAGTCATGGGTACGCGCATCGATGGGGTTATAAAATATTTGATTTGTGACACCAAATTCCACCATTTGACCAATTCGGCTTTCGTCGGTGCTAAAGAAAGCTGTAAAATCAGAGACGCGGGCTGCTTGCTGCATGTTATGGGTAACAATGGCAATTGTTAATTCTGAACGCAGACTGTGAATTAATTCTTCGACTTTCATCGTTGCTATGGGGTCAAGTGCTGAACAAGGTTCATCCATTAACAGTACTTTGGGTTTAATGGCTAAAGCACGGGCTATACAGAGTCGTTGTTGTTGACCTCCAGAAAGTCCTAATGCAGATTTATTGAGTTTATCTTTTACCTCGTCCCACAAAGCTGCACCTTTTAAAGCTGACTCGACAATTTCATCTACTTCTGTTTGCGATCGCCTACCTGCTATTCTGACTCCATAAGCGACATTCTCATAAATACTAATCGGAAAGGGATTTGGTTTTTGGAATACCATCCCAATTTGACGACGCAGGCGGTTGACGTTAATTTTTGAGTCGTAAATATTTTGACCAAAGAACTCTACTTTTCCTTCTACTTTGACTGGCCCTTCTAATTCACTAATCCGATTGAGAGTTTTGATAAAAGTTGATTTCCCACAACCACTAGGGCCAATTATTGCCGTTACTTGATTTTGATAAATATCTATTGATATGCCTTCAATTGCTTTAGAAGTGTTGTAGTAAAAGCTGAGATTTTTAACTTTGATGGCAGGATTGAGATTATTCATATTTAGTAAAAGCAGTAAATAAGTTTCAATTAAATTTTTTTCTTACTTGTGACTAAGCGTGAAATCAAACTCACACAAATAACTAAGCCAAGTAAGACGATAGCAGTAGTCCAAACCAATTGATTTTTTTCGGGGTCTGGGTCGTTATACAGATTAAAAATTAATACAGGTAACGAAGCTGTGGGACTCAGCAATCCTGGAGACCAATCTAAACTAAATAATGCCGTGAAAATTAGGGGTGCTGTTTCACCTGCGGCGCGGGCGATCGCGAGTAAAATACCTGTAGTAATTGCAGGTAAAGCCGCAGTTACTACAATGCGAAATGTTGTCTGAAACCGCGTCCCACCCAAAGCAGCAGACGCAAGGCGTTGGTCTTTAGGAACTAATTTTAATGCTTCTTCTGTTGTCAGAATCACGATAGGTAACATCAACACAGCTAAAGCAAAGCCACCTGCAACTGCGCTAAATCCTTTAGTAACTAACACAATTACACCGTAAGCAAAAATACCAACAATAATTGAAGGTACACCAGTCAAAATTGTGGTGATGAAGCGAACAAATTGCGATGCTGGGTTAACTTGATTAAATTCTGCTAAAAATATCCCTGTTAATATCCCAATTGGCAGACTGAATATTGAGCCAATCATTACAACTGTAATCGTGCCTATAATAGCATTACCCAAGCCATAATCAATCACTGATTTGACAAACATCTCTGGTCTCAAACTGGAGAAACCGCGTTTGATAATTTCCCATAAAATTGATATTAAAGGAATTAACGCTAAACCTGTGAATGCAAAGGCGATCGCATTCATACTATAAGTAAATAATTGTCTACTTGTTGGCAGTGGAGCATATAATTCTTTTGCCAATAAAGATTCATCTATTTGCGAATTTTGAGAATCGGTCATATCTTTAATTTATGATTTATTTTTATTACTAAACCACCGCACAAATAACCTTGCAGCAATATTTACAGCTAAGGTCAATCCAAACAAAATCAACCCTAAATAACTCAATGAGCCAATATGTAATCCTGGTTCAGCTTCTGCAAATTCATTGGCTAATATTGAGGGAATTGTGTAGGCTGGGTCAAGTAAAGAAGCACTGATTTGAGAAGAATTACCAATCACAAGAGTGACAGCCATTGTTTCACCCAAGGCTCTACCCAAAGCCAGCATTGCTGCACTGACAATACCAGAAAATCCTGCTGGCAATAACACCCGAAAAATGGTTTCCCAACGTGTGCTACCCAAAGCCATTGAGGCACTGCGTAATTCTTTGGGTATAGCAAGTAAAACATCGCGGCTAATAGCAGCCATTGTCGGCAAAATCATAATCGCTAACACAATGCCTGCGGTTAACATATTTGTGCCGATAGGATCTACCGAGTTAAATATCGGTATCCAATTAAAATGAATTGCTAACCATTTTTGTAACGGTTCTAAAGCTGGAATAAATACAAAGATTCCCCACAAGCCAATAATTACACTAGGAATTGCAGCTATTAACTCAACAACAAATGCTAATGTGCTTCTAACAGATATGGGTAAGAAATTTTCGCTAGTGACTATTGCAATTGCAATGCCGACGGGGATAGCAAATAAAATTGCGATCGCACTACTCACTAAAGTTCCATAAATATAAGGTAACGCCCCAAAAACCTGATTACCCGTATCCCAATCTTGACCCCAGAAAAACCCAATACCAAACTTCTCAATTGCTGGTTGAGCCTCTTTATAAATTACCCAACTCATCACAAACAAGATGGCGACGGTAATTGTAGCGAAAAGATATGTTAACCACGTAAATCCTTTATCTACCCAAGAATTTATTCCATTAGTTGCGGTTAAATCTAAATTTTCTTCAGATGAATTTGTCATAAATAGAAATATTAATTTATTTAATTTAATAATCTGGAAATTTTTATTTAGTAGAAGCTTCTTACAGTTACTTAAAAATTTATAAATAGGGAGAGCTATAGCCACCCTATTTATCTATACGAAATTGTGTTACAAATTCGCTTCTATTTGACGGAACTGTTTACCGTTTGTAATACCCGATTGGTAACATCAGATGGAATTCTTGTGTAGTTAAGGTCATCATTATATTGTTGACCATCTTTGAGTACCCAATTAATCCATTTCCTAATAGCATCAGCTTTTGCTGCTGTAGGATATTGCTTGTAAACCATCATCCAAGTAAGACCAACAATGGGATAACCTTGCGCTGGATCACCAACAAATACGCGATAATTATCAGGGAATCTTACAGATGATAAAGCTGCGTTAGCAGTTTGTAAGGAAGGAGAAACAAATTCGCCTTGTTTGTTTTGTATTTGTGCTGATCTTAAATTGTTTTTGGTAGCGAAGGCATATTCTACATAACCAATAGAACCAGGAGTACGCGCTACCAAACCAGCTACACCTGGGTTGCCTTTACCTCTGAGAACATTTGGTAAAGTCCATTTAGGCGCAGTGCTTGTACCCACTCTACCTCTGAAATAACCACTAATATTACTCAAGTGGTTGGTGAAAATAAAAGTTGTACCACTACCATCAGCGCGGACTACAAATTTAATCGGTTGATTGGGTAAGTTGACACCAGGATTATCAGCTTTGATTTTAGCGTCGCTCCAGTTGGTGATTTGACCAGAAAAAATAGCAGGCAATGTAGCGCGAGATAATCTCAGGTTGCTGACACCAGGGAGATTATAAACAACAGAAACTGCGCCGCCTGCGGTGGGTACTAATATGACACCTCTTTTAACTTGGGCGATTTGTGCATCTGTCATAGCTGCATCACTACCACCAAAGTCAACAGTACCCGCAGTAATTTGACGAATCCCGCCACTACTACCAATTCCTTGATAGTTAATTTTTAATTCTGGATGCTTCTTTCTCACTTCACGGGCATATCTTTCATAAAGTGGAGCGGGAAAAGTTGCGCCTGCACCATTCAGAGTTTCAGCCTGAGCAACTGCTGACAAAATAGGACTCAAGGCAACAGCAGATGCTACGACTGAAGTAGTAAACGCTCGGTACAAAGTGGTGGTCGAAAAGGTCATATTTCTCCGTATTTTGGCAAGATTTTTACTTTACTTGCAGGTGTATATAAATATGTATTATTTAAATAATTAAATTAGTTTAATCAATGGTAAATAACAGATTAAATATGGTTAAAAATTAATTAATCACTAGTTTTTAAACTCCCAATCAACCATTTTCGACAATATAGAAAAATTGGCGAATTAAACATAATTTTTTATTTATATATAGTTAAAAATTACGCTATCAAACTGTTAGCATGTAAAATAATTACCTGTAACAATATAAACGAAATTATTTCCGCATTTTTAAATCAAAAACTTACGATTGTTAAACTATTTTGCTGTCTTTTAACGAGCAGCCTAATTTCCAAGAAGTAAATTATAAATCTACTCATTGGAACACTAAAACAAATATTTATCTCTTCATAAATAGTGAATGACTGTTACAGCGTTATTCATTCCAATGAGGTAGATTCTTCTAGCCTCTATCCCCTAAAACGCTGAGTCAATACATTTCAAGCAGTTGAAATCATGCTGATATGGAGTAGGTGATAAATATATTATTTGTAGTAAAAATAACCTCTTGAGGAAATTGAGAGGTTAATGATTGATTTTAATCAGATTAAATTTTGATTATAAATAGGTACATCAGAAATTAACTGTGCGGTTAGTAACAGCACTCACTACAAGCATGTATTATTTATATTTCAGGTTTAATATTGTAGCGATCGCCTAATCTCTACTTTTAAGCTAATTACTTAATTTACCCGATTCATCAAAAAATCATCAATTACCATCATAAATTTATTCAAATTTTAAAAAAGAATTTGCTTTTTTAAAGAAGAGCTTACTTAAGTAGTCTCAAATATTGTTAATTGCAGGTTATATATTAAAATTAATCCCGAAAATGCTGCAATTCAGTAACAAAAAACCGAATTTTTTAGGTTTTTATGGTAACATATTTTACAGCAAACATTGATAACAGCAGTAACTTTTTACCCTAAATTTATACAGATATCTAATATCAGTATATTTGCTGTATAGCTTGAATGAAGAAAGTCAACTTTTAGTTTGATCACCAGTGTAGTATATAAAGCCACGGATTTTCATGATTGCGTTTAGTCAACATCAATACACTTACAATTTTCTGGTATGAATAAGCTAATTGCAGCAATCAAAGTTAAAAATCTCAGCCTTTACTACAACACTCAAAAAATCCTGGAAGGAATATCAATGGATATTTACCAGGATAAAGTCACAGCAATTATTGGCCCTAGTGGTTGTGGTAAGTCTACTTTTATTAAATGCCTCAATCGGATGAATGAATTAGAAGCAGAAGTTCACGTTGAGGGAAAAGTAGAATTTTACAATCAAAACATTTATGAACGTCGTGTCAATTTAAATCGCCTACGCCGTCAAGTTAGTATGGTGCTGCCTAAGCCAAATTTATTTCCGATGAGCGTTTATGATAACGTTGCTTATGGGGTGAAAATACTGGGATGGCGGCCGAAGGTGGAATTAGATCAAATTGTCGAATCTGCCATCAAAGATGCTGATTTGTGGGATGAAGTCAAAAATAAGCTGCATAAATCTGCTTTAGAGCTTTCTGGTGGACAACAACAGCGACTTTGTATCGCCCGTGCTTTAGCAGTCAAACCCAAAGTTATTCTCATGGATGAACCTTGTTTTGGGCTTGATCCTGTCGCAACCACAAAAGTAGAAGGATTAATTCAGAGTTTGCGTTTGCGATCGGAATTAACAATGGTGATTATTAGCCATAACTTACAACAAGTCACGCGCATATCTGATTTCACAGCTTTTTTCTCTACCAATGAACATCGCATTGGGCAGATGGTAGAATTTGGACTTACAAAAAAGATTTTCTCTAACGCCCTTGACGTTCGCACGCGGGAATATGTGTTAACCCGTCTTGGTGGTAAATATGAAAATAGAGGCTAGGAGCTAGAGAAGAAAGTTACTCATATTTATTTTAATTTATATCTCTCTAGCGGTTCTTATCCCAATGAGACGCAAGAATAATTAATAGCAGATAAACGCAGATATAGCAGTAGTCAAGTTGGTTAGGACATCGATAAATGATAAAACTTAGACACCACAAAGCTTTTAACCCTGTCACCTGTCCCCTGCTATAGATGGGCGGTATCCGGTGGGAGAGTAGTAGTTTGCCTAAAATCCTAGTAAATGGTCAAGTGAGGCTATTGCAGAAAGGTAAAGTATTGTCGATATAACTCACAGCTTGGCATTACTTTATCTTTTAACTGTTTGATCAGTCCCATACTGCTGAGTTTATAAGTCATACTCGCATCTAATGATATCGGTTGTCGAGCATTTATGACGGTATCTAATGCTTTGGCTAATTCAGGTTGTTCTTGTAATATTGCTTGATGACGTTGTAAATGAGATGAATAAATTCCGCTTGATGTTGCGGCGGTATCAATGAATTGAGCAAAACTGATTTCTCCGCAACTGAGATGATAAATAGCCAGATGTACTAATGCTGGATGTCCTTCTACCATAGCCATTAGTTGTGTAGCTTCTTGTCCATCAGTCCAATTGAGTCCATAGCGTTGAGCTAAGTTTTGTACCTGTTCTAAATTAAAGTTGTTTAACTCTATTGGCAATCCTACATTAAATGGGGATTGTTTTAATTGCAGAGGTACATAAATTTCTGTGGAGTGAACTATAATCAATCGTAACTTTTGCCAAATTGGTTCTCTTTTAGCTTCCTCATACCAGGAACGAAATAAAGGTAAAACATCTTTAGCTACTAACGGATACTCAAACAGATATTGCACTTCATCTAATGATAAAACGATGGGAGTATCTATTTGCTTTAATATATGGTTACGTAAATAAAGGGAACAACTAATTTTACTACCGATATCTTCATCCCAATAATCTTCAAGTTTCATTTCCAGTTCTAACTGCTGGGTAATGTTGGCGCATAGCCAGCGTAAAAACCGATGTAAATTCTGCAAAATTACGTCGTCAATTTGCTCTAGATTTAAGCTAACAATGCGATAGCCTTGATTTGCCGCATCATGCAAAGTTCTCAAGAGTAAAGAAGTTTTACCCATTTCTCTTGGTGCTTTAATACGGACTAATGCACCGGGTTTTCTAATCTCTTGATAAACCTGCATTTCCACCGCACTTCTTTCTATGTAAAAAGGAGAATCTAGGGGAACTGCACCACTGGGGTAAGAAGGGAGATTTACAGAGTCGGGAGTATTTTTAATCGACACAGGACGATAAGGACTAATGTGGTATAAAAATACAGGTTCTGAGATATTTTTAAGATGATGCTGACCTAAACTAACTACATTAACTGGTAAATGATTTTTCACTTTATCATAGACAGTTTGAGATAAACAAATTCCGCCAGGTTGAGCTTTTGCGTGCAGTTGCATCAATAAATCTAACCTTTGGGGGATGACATAATTATCTGTGAAAAATGCCTGCTTTGTATTGAGGTTGTCGATGTGTCCACAATGAATACCAATTCGATGTAGCAGCTTATCTGGATTGAGCAAATTAGTGGGTGCTGCCAGTGCTTTTTGTATTTCTATTGCACTATTTACTGCTGTTTCTGCACTCTCAAAATAAAATAGTAATCCTTCGTCGCTTGAGTGAATAAGTTGCCCAGCAAATTGTTGACAATACTGCTGTAAAGTCTTTGAATCTTCTTGATAATTTGCTGCTATTTCTGATCTATCAGCAATACTGCCCACAAACATCAAGGTAGAGT
The DNA here is from genome assembly GCF_014698045.1 of Aulosira sp. FACHB-615. GTDB lineage: Bacteria > Cyanobacteriota > Cyanobacteriia > Cyanobacteriales > Nostocaceae > Nostoc_B. Next base: position 49,110 of record NZ_JACJSE010000021.1, on the reverse strand, counting down.
CAGTAACGACTATTGGGGAATTAGCAAGTTCTAGTGCTAACTTTTGATTTACCCAATCCAAATCGAAAATCTTAGCATAGATGGGGTTTTTGATAGTTAAACTGCCTTGATGTTGGGTAACAAGCCCAGACAAACGTAATTCTAGGTACTCAGGGAAGTTTTGAGCCGGGATTGCTCCTTGTTGTAAAATCTGTTGATATAGTTGCAGTAATTGGATAGTTTTGGGAGTATTGCGGAGGATGCGATCGCGTATTGTTCTTAAATGTTCTGGTTCGTCCTGAGCCTCCCAATTATTCACAATTTTCTGTTGCACAATTTTCTCAACCCACGGCGCTGCTGCATTTTCATTATCTGGAAGATATTCTGTTGTATTCTTACAGCAATTAACAATTAACCAACATAGCTTTTGCGTCAGGAATGGCTGTCCACTAGTCCAATATAAAATCTCCTTTAATATGGCTTGTGGATTGCTAACTTTGCCTGCTAATCCGGTTATTAAAGGTTCGCTATCTGCGAGTTTAAACCCTTGTAATTCAATTGCTCGACCAATATTAAAAGGTGTAGAATAGTGTTTATCTTGAATCAAATCTGACGGTGAAGCCACTCCCAACAAAGCAAATGCCAGTCGCCTATATGCTGGTTTAATCGCTCGATTTTCATAACAGTGGCGAATCAAGGCAAAAAATTCATCGGTAGAAAACTTCAAACCCAGCACATTATCAATTTCATCGATAAAGATGACAATTTTCTGCTGAATCTGAGTCAATAATACTGTTTCGATAAATTCATTTAAGCACTGGATAGGCGATAGATCATCCCTTTCTCTTAACCAACTGCGCCGATTTATTTGCAGTTGAAAACCGCTCACCAATTCCTGAATAATCCCCCCATACCATTGCGTAGCCGTAATTTGCTGGCTACCAATGCCGCTTAACTCAATCTCTGCACAGGCAAAACCTTGAGCTTGCAACTTATTCATCGTCCGCACTCGCAAACTAGACTTCCCCATTTGTCTAGCGTTGAGGACATAGCAATACTCAAGTGCTAATAAGCCTTCGTAGAGTTCAGTATCAGCCTGTCGCACGACATAAGTAAGCGCATCAGGTGGGAGGCTGCCACCTGGTTGATATTGATAGCTGGTGTTGAATTTGGCAGACACTGGTATTTTTTAGATGCTTGAAGCCTGTTTCAGAGCTAATTCTCCCATATTTATTGTTTTTTATATTGCCTGAGTTTAACTGAATTTTAAAAGTCCTGAATTTTACTCAACTATTGATTGAAAAAGCTAATTAGTATTTAAAAGCACATCACTGTGCCCATAGTTTTTTGGTTTGTTGTACAGTGCATTATCCCTTATACCTGAAATGATCAACAGTCAATCATGTATACAAGCGAACCCAGAACAAGAAATTTTGCTCTCCTTATCAGAGCAAAAAATCAGGAGTATATTACCACAGCAAATCCAAGTCAAAGTTTTATCTCAAGATAATGGTGATGAGTTTTGGCAAATATGGTTATCATCTCAAGATTATTTTTACAAATGTTGCCTAAAGTGGATGGGAGGAAATTCTTATGATGCCGAAGATACACTAAATCAGGCAATGCTGAAAGCTCAGAATCAATGGAAAAAATATGCAGGTAAAATTACATCTCCAAAAGTTTGGTTAACTCAAATTATTTATAATTTTTGCATGGATGTGCATCGAAAGCGCAAACGAGAAGCCTTAGAAATTGAAAATATTGACGAGATTAAATTTGCCGATCATCCAGCATTTTTTTGTGAGGTAGGATTTCCTGAATCGAATATTTTGGCTTTAGAAATGCGAGCATACCTCCGTCACAAAATTGAATCCTTACCGGACAGATTGCGCCATCCTTTTATCTTACACTGCTGCCAAGAAAAATCTTATCAAGATATAGCCCAGCTACTCGCCCTCTCTCAAGAGAACGTTCGTAAACGCATTCAACAGGCGCGAAAGATTCTGCAAAAGCAGTTAAAAAACTATCTTGCAGGAGAAGATAAGACTTCTTTTGATTCCCTCTCACCATCTTTACAAAAAGGAATTTCGATGGTGGAAGAATCTCAACCTGATAAAACAGTGATTTGTCATTGTAAATCATCAATAGCAACAAAAAGCAAGCAGGAAGAAATTAACTATAAAGTAACTGTAATATGCCTGGAAACCTTATCACATCCTTGGTACAGTTCACCCAATTCTCTGGGCTGGAACTAAATGCTCACTTAGTTTTAGAGGAAAAGCCGGCGAGACAAAAACAGAAACTCATCACGTTAAGTAAGTATGTCCAGAAATATCCCCAAGGATGGAAAAAAAGATTAGAACTGGCTGATTTGCTTTACGAGATGGGAAACTGGGAGCAAGCAGTTGCAGGATATCGTCAAGTGATTGAGCGACAACCTCAATTAATTCATGTGCGGCTGCAATTGGGAAAAATATTGCAGTTGATGGGGCAAAAAAAAGAGGCTAGAGAAATATATGAACCAGCCTTATTGTTGTCTGTAAACGAAGCAACTCAAAATCATATCAAAGGATTGATTGCAGTTTGCAGAGGTGAGAGTCAAAAGGCAATCATAACTTTTAATTTAGCAGCTACTTTAGAACCCGACAATGTAGTTCACTGGCTGGCTTTAGCACAGGTACATCAGAAAAGAGAAAATCCTCTTGGTACTCTCAGCACCTTGGAGCAGGTTTTGTCCATCAAGCCAGATGACGTTGTGGGCTTGATTCACAGCTATGATGCGCTGATGGCGGTGGGGGATATTCCAGCAGCTAGAGGGCGGTTGAACAAGCTGATAGCCTTAGCTGGTGATGATTTCCGGGTACTGCAACGACAAATTGATCAACGTTGCACCGCACTGAGCTTGTCGAAGTGTCAGATGAGATTGGTATCTGGGGAAGAGGGAAAGCTGACTAAAAGTATGATTACCTCTCTACTGCGACAAACTCCTCATGGGGCTGAGGCGCACAAATCACTGGCATATTATCACATTCTCCGTGGGGATTGGGTGCAAGGTGTGGAGGTGTTAGCCAAGTTTACTGCTGAACACCCAAATCATCCTTATGGTTGGTATTACTATGGGCGGTGCTTGTTTGAGACGGGGGAATATGAAAAGGCTGCTGTGATGATGGCGAAAGCTTATCATTTATATCCCCATGATTGCGAAATTTATCGGGGGTTGTGCGAGATTTTACCGCTTGAACCTCACCCCCTACCCCTCTCCTACGAGGAGAGGGGAGTAAGAGAAGAGGGGAGTCAGATGACTCTTGCTTCCATAGTCGAAGAGATGCTGAAACGGTTTCCTGAACGCTGGAGTGTTTGGGCTACGGTGGGGCGGGTATTCGTAGAACATTTTCAAGAGTTGGAACGAGGATGTAGTTTTTCTCAGCAAGGAACACAACTACAGCCCCAGTTAGCTGATGCTTGGTTGCGTCATGGGCGGGTTTTGGCTTTGGCTCTTAGACATCGGGAAGCGGTGGAGGCGTTAGAGAAAGGAAGGGAGCTTTTACCAGCAGGGGGTTATCTGCAATCAGTACCGGCGGCGGTGTGGCTGGGAGAGAGTTACCAGGTGCTGGGGGATGTTGGGGCTAGTAAGCGATGGTGGGAAGCAGCTACTGAGGGATGTCAGGAATTGAAGGCTTTTAACCCGGCGATGGCTGATTATTGGTTAGGGAGAGCCTTAGTAGGGTTGGGGGATAGGTTAGGAGCGATCCGGGCTTATGAAAGCGCGTTGAGTCACCAATTGTTGTATCCGGCTCGTGGGGAAGTGGAGAAGAGTTTGCAAGGGCTGAAAGGTAACAGGAGCAGAGGTTATGGGCGTTGATGGTAGATTTTTAGGAAAAAAATTGCCTCTAACTCAAAAAATTCACGAATTGGGGTTGAGAAACGTCTAAATAGTTGAAAACCTAATTCAAAAGGAAAAATATGACACTGACAGGTAAGTGGTCTGCCAATAACGGTAACAAAGACATTTACGTAATCCAAAATGGGATTATAGTATTGGTTCATTGGACTGAAACAAATCCATACTGGAACTATTCTTCAGGTGTTGCCACAAACAATGGAGTAAATATGAGTTTCGGTGGAGGCGATCAGTTCAGTGGGACTATCTCGCAGAATGGGAACACAATTACCTGGAGCAATGGGAGTTCTTGGAGCCGGGTGGGTTGATATCTAAATTCCTAATTATTCAACTCTCATCTTGCACCAAGAAATGTTAACATGAATCCCTTGTTCTTGGAGTACGATCGCCTGATCTTGTAGGTGCATTACTTCATTAACGCACCACCCCTATCATTAAATTCGGTGGGTTATGCGCTTGGCTAACCTACCCCTAAGTTTTATAGCGATCGCCCATATTGTCGGGCGATCGCTTTTATTTACAGTTAAAATAGTGTATTAGAATTGTACGTTTTTGGGATAGCTCCCCAATTATCTGGAATATAAACTATTCAAGAGTTTGTGAGTAAAAAATGCCTGTATTGACATTGACAAATGAACAAGCTGTGGAATTGGTGAAACAGTTACCAGCAGAACAAAAAGCGGAGATTTTTAGATTTTTGTTGGTTCAACAGTGGGAACAATGGCAAAATCTATCTGGATATGGCTTTGATCGGGTTAAAATGGCAGCACAGGAACGGGGTTATAATTGGGAGCAGATGACGGAAGATGAGCGAGAAGCTTTTATTGATGAGGTTGTTCACGAAGGTTAGTGAAGTATATAGTTGTTTTTGATACTAATATTCTCCTTTCTGCCCTATTCTCCCAAAAAGGCAGTCCTTTTCGCTGTTTAGCTCTAGCTAAAATAGGACAAGTTGAATCAGTTTTATGTCGAGAAATTTTAGATGAATTTGCGGAAAAACTGTTAATTAAGTTCAAATTCTCTCAAGAAAAGGCACAATTAGCTATTCAAGAGATTGAAGATTTTTCTCGCTTGGTAACTATTTCTGGCAAGCTTAAAGCTGTTCCTAATGATCCAGATGATGACATGGTTATTGAGTGTGCGATCGCTGGAAAAGCCCGCCATATTGTTACAGGGGATAAACATCTTTTATCATTAGGATCTTATGAAGGCATTTCCATCATCAGGGCATCTGAATTGTTGTTATTGCTATCTCAGATATAAGCTTGCTAATTTCTGTTTCGGCGACGCTTTATTTGGTTGTACCCGGCGCGTGGGGAAGTGGATAAGATTTTGCAACGGCTCAAAGATAAGGATGGGAGTTGTTACCAGGAGAGGGTTATCCCCAATCTGTACCTGCTGCGGTGTGGCTAGGAGAGAGTTACCGAGCTTTGGGGGATGTTGGGGCTAGTAAGCGGTGGTGGGAAGCGGCTTGTGAGGGGTGTCAGGAATTGAGAGCGTTTAACCCGGCTGTGGCTGATTACTGGTTAGGGAGAGCTTTGGCGGGGTTGGGGGATAGGTTGGAGGCGATACAGGCTTATGAAAGTGCTTTGCGTCAGCAGTTATTGTATCCGGTTCGTGGGGAGGTTGAGAAGATTTTGCAGGGGCTGAAAGGTAAGAGAAAGAAGGGTTCGGGGGGTTGAGGGTGGATTTTAGGGGAGAAAAAACGCCTGTAACTCGAAGAAGTCACAAATTGGGGTGGGGAAACGTTTAATAAATAGATGGAAAAAAACCCACACTTCTGCTAAGAATCCATATCTCACGAAGCACAACAAGGAAAACCAATGGCAAATCTTAATATTATTCAAGTTCCTAGTCAGACTAACACGGTTGATGAAAGAGCAGCTTATGACAGTGGAACCGTAACAACTGGTCATGGGCAAGCAAGCGGAGTATACGTTGTAGTCCAGAAGGGGACTCGTGCCAACGTTAACATTGATTTCACAATATCAACTATTTCAGAGGAGTCATACCACTATTTTAAGGAAAGAGTGTGGGGTATTTTCTCTAACGAAGAACAACAGAAACTAGAAGAAAATTATGGTGGGTTTGGTATGGCTGGGGGGCTTTTTAGTGGGATGTTTGGCTTACTATTTGGAGGTGGTGATTATAACCATTACAAAGATAAAAGCGCATCTTTCAATGTGGAAAATGATGAAAAGAAAGAGGAATTTACTAAAAATGTCTACAATCTATCAGTATCAGAATTCCATGTAACAGGACAACTTATTGCCGAGGGTACAAGTTTCATTCCTGTAACTGTCTCCTCATATGTACAAACCACGAAGCTCAAGTTCTCTGATGGGAAAGAACTGCATGTCCTCTCGCTTAATGACAGCCAAGCTGCTGCTCAAAATGGTTCGACCAAAGGCGTCCAATCATCACCTGAACACTTGAGCATAACTCCTCTATAAGTGTGATCGCTGAGCTTGTACGGTGCGTTAATGCAATGTAACGCACCCTCTCAATTGTCAGTGCGATGTTTACGATGCCTTAAGCTGGAGTGCGATCGCTTTTTATTTGATTTATTTACAGGTGAGCGATCGCCTTGATGATGGGAAATTGAGGGGTGATCGCTTTATACTATAATTAGTGCGATCACTTGATCTTGCAGTACGATCGCCTGATCTTGTAGGGTGCGTTAACGAAGTAACGCACCACCCCCATCATTAAATTCGGTGGTTTATGCCCTTGGCTAACCTACCCCTAAGTTTTATAGCGATCGCCCGACAATATGGGCGATCGCTTTTTTGTCGGGGAAGGTGCGATCGCCTTTTTTTGTGTTGTGGAAGTGCGATCGCTTTGTTGTTGATTCAACTGGGGCGATCGCCTGAATGTTTGCCTTTGAAGATGCGATCGCATATTGTTCTTAAATAGACATTAGTATTTTATAGATGCTTAAAACCTATTTTAGTGCTAATTTTTACATGGTTATAGGTGTTGGTCTCCCTGAATTTAACTGAATTTTCAGAGTCCTGAATTTAACTGAATTATTGAATTGAAAAGCCAAGCATACTTGAAATATGGAATTGCAAGTGTTGTTCATCTGATTCAAAGCTAAGTAATAACACAAAATTAATTACACACATTCTCTTGCTGTTCCCCGTTCCCTGTTGCCTACCTTTTTGTGCAACTACTTATGACACATCAAAATCTACCTACTGCCACAGTTTTGTAATCGCTGTTAAGGCTACCTGAAATTTTTTGTGTAGACTCTTTTACGCTTTTGAAAGTTACCTGAACGAAAAATGTAAAATTTCGTGTAAACATTCAAAATGTCTGCAATTTTTAGATTAAAAAATACCAGCGTAATTCCATGTATATAAAGACACGGAGGATATTAATTCCATGAAATCTCTAGCTAAAATTTTTGTTGCTTTTTTAGTGGCTGTAACCATTGCCTTTGGTGGTTTTTATGATCATGCTAATGCTGCGTCTTACCCTTATTACGATGACTATGAACTCTCTGAAAATATAGAGCTGAACCGTAAAACCCCCATCCCCATCAGTGTCAGCATAGATGCGAATCAAACTATAGACCAAATAATAAACCTCGTACACTATTCGCAAAAGTTTGTTATTGAGGTGGCTAACCAAACTAAATACCCTTTAATTCGTGTAGGTACTTACAACGATTCATCAAATTGGCCTGTTGGTGATGTTAGTGACTTGCATTTAGTCGGAGAACAATTTAGTGGTACTTCTGTTGGTGGTAGCTTTTCTTTTGCGGCTAACTATGCAATTGGAGACACTGGAAAATATGTACAATTTGCTGCTTCATGGCCTTATATAGGTTCCAGAAAAATTCACCTCAAAGTAATTAATCAAACTGGTAATGAGCCAGCAAAAATCGCTTGGAAGGAAATGGATAATGCAAGTGATAAAAATCTCAACAACGATCCTTTTCAAGCTCGTGCTTTTATGGCACAGAAAGGCGACTCAGTTATCTGGGTCTATAACGTGCGGAACCTGTGGTCAATAACTAGATTTCCAGGTGGGCTGAAATAAACAGACCATAAGGAATTGCTAAAAGGCTTGTGGTATCACTATTCTTTCTTTTTCCTTTTGACTTTTTACTTTTGCCTTGTTGTACTAGATAGATAATCCCAAGGATAAAGCTCAATAATTATCTTTTTGCGGTTCGTGCTAACCTCAGATATAACGATAACTTAATCATGTGTTTGTCTGAAATTCAAGTAACAAAATTATAGACTTTGTTGCTAACAGACTTCCTCATATATCAGGATGAATCTATCTGTAAAGGGGAGTTATTTCCCCTTTTTTTAATTTCAATTGAGATGAAATAAAGCACTTAATTTTAACTAAGGATGTCTAGATAATGGAATCTCTAATTAAAACTTTTCTGACCTTTTTACTCGCTATCAGTATTGCCTTTAGTGGTTTTCATGTTCATGCGAATGCTGCACTTAAATCAATCGCTTTAGACCAAGCTCAAGTTAGTTTATCTAGTGATTTACATCCCGCAATTCAGCCAAATGAAACTTTAGAAATACCAGTGAATACATTAACCTACAAAACTGCGCTTGAGATCGCCAACAAAACTAAATGTGTCCTTAAACGTGTAGGAGTTTACAATAATTCCTTAGATTGGCCTATTGGTGATGTTATTCCATTGCAGTTAGTTGGTCAAAAATCTAATGAAGATACTTTTTCTTTTGCAGCCAATTATCAAATTGACTGTGGATTAAATGCAGAAAAAAGAAATGTACAATTTTCAGCTTTATCAGGGAGTGATGGTCAGAAAAAAAGCAATATTGCCGTCCTGAATCAAGATGGAAATCAGCCAGCAAAAATCGTTTGGGATGAAATGACAAACTATAATGAAAAATCCATCGATAATTATCCTTTTAAAGTTCATACTGTCATCAAACAAAAAGACCAAACATTTATTTGGATCTATGAAGTTACAGATAAAAAATAGCTTTACTTTCGTGATCTAATCTGGCAATGCAGAAATCGCTTTTTTGTGAAGTTTAGACTCTAGTTGAATTGCCGTTCTTTATCTAGAAATTAGATTTTGTCAGACATTAAATTTGGCTGATGATGTAACTCTTTTGCCTCAACTAAAAACTTCAACATATCAACATCTACCTACTGCCACAGTTTTGTAATTGCTGTTAAGGCGACCTGAAATTAGCTGACATTTTTTGTGTAGACTCTTTTACGCTTTTGAAACTTACCTTAATGAAGATGTAAAATTTTGTGTCAAGATTCAAAATGTCTGCAATTTTTAGATTAAAAAAATACCAGCGTAATTCAATGTATATAAAGACAGGGAGGATATTAATTCCATGAAATCTCTAGCTAAAATTTTCGTTACTTTGTTATTAGCTGTAACCATTACTTTTGGTGGTTTTTATGGTCATGCTAATGCTGCGCCTAAAAAGAATTTCATTGAGGTAGTTAACAAAACCAAGAGATGTGTTCTTAGACCTCCAGATACTTACAGTAATTCCTCAAACTGGCCCATTGATCAGGTTATACCATCGATGGTAATTAGCCGAGAAGTTATTAATAGGACTGATTTTTCTTTCGCTGCTAATTATAAAATTGAATGTCAAGAACCAATGAGAAGATATGTACAATTTGCAGCTTCATTAGGTCTTGATGAGCAGCCAAAAATCAATGTTGCAGCCATTCCTATTGAGGGCAATCGGCCAGCGCAAATGGCTTGGCTAGACATGGAAAATTCTAATGAAAAATCTATCAAGATTCGCCCTTATCAAGTTCATGCTGTGATTGAGCAGAACGAAGAAAAAATTATCTGGAGGTATGAGCTGACAGCAGAATATGACTTTTTATAATTTTGTTATAAGGGTTTCCAGGTTTGTTATCATAGTGTCTCCAATTAGGAGAAGCAATTGGGGTAAATTTAGGGAGATTAGTTGTTCAACTTGATAGAATTTCTAATCACATCACTAAAATAACTACGATACAATTGACAACGTGGCTCTACTTCATTACCTACCAGCTTTACCAAACCCATACTCTGCAATTGATAAGCTGAGATGGTTTCCAATCTAACTGGTTTCGTCGAAGTAACCACTTTTTCAAATGCTGCCATGAGTTTTGGTTCATGTTGTAAACTCAACCAATATTCTCGCAAATGATGACGATAAATACCTGCATCTGTTACCGCCTCTGCTAATAATTGTTCCAGGGTGATATGGGGATAAGTTTTGAGATGAGAAAATGCCTGCTGCAACAGATAAGGATGACCACCTACCAATTGCATTAAGGATTCTATTAATAGTTCATCTCCAACTAATCCATATTGCCCTGCAAATTCTTGTGCCTGATCTCTAGTTAGTTCTGGTAATTCAATGGGTAATCCTACATTAAAAGGTGATTGATTAATATTCAAGCGAATATAAACATCCGTAGCATGAGCGATCGCTATCCGGAGCTTTTTCCAATTTGGACGACTTCTGGCTTTTTCATACCAAGAACGCAACAACCCAAAAAAGTCTTCATAAACTTCAGGATAAGGGAAAAGCGCATCCACGTCATCTAGGTAGATAACTAGGGGACTTTCATTGGCAGGCAAGAGGTATTCTTCTAAATAAGTTGTGCAACTTACCTTAGCACCCATACCTTCTTCATCCCAATACTGATCTAACTGATTGGGTAATTTGAGTTCTCGGCTGAGATTGAGACAAAACCAACGCAAAAATTTATTCAGGTTAGTCAGATGAGTTTGCCGATCTGCCATCTCTAAACTTAAACTAGCCGTCCGATAGTTTTCTTTTGCCACTTTACCTAACACTCGTTCCATGAGGGAGGTTTTACCCATTAATTTAGGTGCTTTAATCCGAATCAGAGAACCAGGTTGTAACAGAGTTTCATAGCAGAGAAATTCAATTGCTAATCGCTCCACATATAATTCTGGAACAGCTAAATTTTGTTGACTTTGACGTAAGCAGGTCGCTGGTTTTGCTGCTTTGTGAGTGTGATTTTCTTGTATATTTTTAGGAGTTATTGATTCTGGGATTTGTAAGTAAGATGGGGAGTTAAATGTATTATCCCAATTCCGTTGCAAAGCTTCTTTAAAGTTACTTTTGCGGACTTTTTCTCCCAGAGCTTCTGTGAGCAAATTCCAGAGCTTTGGTGCAACATCTTGACTAATATAGCTTGTTGCATACTGATGTCTAGCTGCAATTTGATCGTATGCGTATCGTTCCCAAGCTCCTTTAAGGACAATGATTTCAATGTCACTTAACTTTCTACAGAACTTAGTAAAAACTGCTTGATTAGCAATTTTAACTGCCTCATCTAAGTCAAAATACATAGCTTTTAAGTGTAAATTTTTACTAAATACGATTTTTTCTGACTTGAAAGTAGTGTTAAAGGTTGTTTAAAAAGTACTTTACTATGATTTTATAAACTTTATTCTTCCTTTATAAACTCCTCAAAAAGTCCACTTCAAAAGGAGGGGCTTCGCTCATAATTCCCCCCTTTTTTCAGGGGAGCTAGAGGGGATGAACAAGCGTTTCAAAACACAGCCAACTACTTTTAAAACATCCTCTGAAAGAAAACAGGTGTCAGCCTGTGCTGAGTAGGATCTCGTTATTTATGTATCACACAATGCTTACTTATGTAATCTCTGCCATGCTATTGATTATTTCATCAATAGCTATGTTCATAGCAATTCCCTCCCTTGTGGACATAACAGACATAGTATTAACTTCAACACTGGTCGATAAGATTCCAGAATTGTCTTGATCTGATATTACACAATGTTGGAAGTGCGATCGCATTGATAATTTCAGTGTTTTAGTTTGTTTTGGACTGGCTAATTTTAGATACTATTGACCTATAGTTTTAATAAGAATTACTCTATATGTATAAAAATATAATTTCTTTATCCAAATAAATTACCTGAAATTTCTCAGAGGAAATTTGTAAGAAAACTTTGGCTTTGATAAAAATTAACTATAGATTATCTTCAATCCAACTGTTATTAAAAATCGATTCGTAAATCCGGTTGTGGATTTTTAAATAACCTTGTTGCTTAATCAATAAGCCGGATAATATCAATTCTCTTACTTCCGGCGTTTCTACTGCACTCAGTTGTTTTAACTGCAAAACTTGTTGATATAGTGCTAATATTTGACTAGTATCACACTCTCCTTTGAGAATGCGATCGCGTATTGTCCTTAAATGTTCTGGTTCGTCTTGGGCTTCCCAGTCTTCGATGATATTTGTGCGGATTAAATTTTCCACCCATGCCTTTTCAGTTTTCTGGGGGACAGAAGCCGATACACTGCGAATTATCTGGCAAATCTTTTGAGTTAAAAATGGTTGACCATTAGTCCAGGACAAAACTTCATTCAGCACGGCTTGGGGGTTACTCACTTTGTCTGCAATTCCTTGCAGCAAGGGTTGGGCTTCATGTTGTTGGAAGCCATACAGTTGAATTGCTTGACCAATATTGAAAGGTGTTCGACGATAATCAGTAATTAAATCATTAGGAGTGGCAACACCAAATAAGGCAAAACATAACCTTTTATACTGGGAATTAAGACCACGCTGGTTATAACAAGAACGAATGAGTGAGAAGAAGTCATTAACAGCAAAATCTAACCCTAAAACACTATCAATTTCATCTAAAAAGATCACGATTTGAGGTTGTGTATTCTCTGGTAATTGTACTTCTTTTAATAAAACTTCCTCAAAAAATCGACTTAATCGCTGTACAGGAGCAATATCCAAGCGGTCTTGCCACCAAACTTTTAAATTAACCTTGTCCAACAAGTCAAAAGCTTGCCACAATTCCACAGTTAATCCTTTATACCATTGTTCTGGGGTAATGTTTTCGTTGCCTATTCGCGTCATATCTATAGCAGCACAACAAAAACCCTTTTCCTGTAAATGATGCCTCATCCTTACCATCAAACTGGATTTCCCCATCTGTCGAGTATTCAGGATATAACAAAATTCTCCACTTTTTAATGCTTTATAGAGATAACGGTCTGCGGAACGCACTACATAAGTAGGCGCATCAATAGGCAAACTACCACCTACTTGATAATCATAGGTTGAAGCTTCTTCAGCACTTTTGAGCAGAGCATTTTCAAACTCTAATTTTTCTTGAGTGGCTTTGAGAATTTCTAGGGTTTGTGATAATTCTTGGGTACGTTCTTCTACTTTTTCTTCTAGGGTGGTGTAGAGACGAGAATTTTCAATAGAAATAGCCGCTTGGCTAGACAGGATATTTAAAACTTGGACACGATCTGGCGTAAATGCCCCTGTTGTGAGATTATTTTCTAAATATAAAATGCCGCTCAGTTTCCCTTGAGTGAGTAAGGGAATACATAGAATTGATTTGGATTGAGTGGCGATAATGTAGGGGTCACTGCTAAATTGTCCCTCATTGACGGCATCATTAAGAACTACATTTTCTAGAGTGCGAGCCACATAGTTGATGATGGTAGTAGCCAGCAAAGAAGTTTGAGTAGAAACGGCTGGCGAATATATGGGAATAGACTGTAGGATTGTAACTTCATCAGAATCAATTGTTCCTACTGCTTCAATTACCCAACTCTCATCAGAATGCAAAAGCAAAAAGCCTTTTTGTGCGCCTGCATTCTCAATCATAATTCTCATTAGCTTCGCCAGCAACTTACTAAGAACAATTTCCTCAGCTAGAGCTTGGGAAGCTTTAATAACTGTGCTTAAGTCAAGTAATTCTCCATGAGTATCAGTAACCGAAATAGTTGTACTAATGCTTTTAACTTTTCCTAAATTGGTCGTCCCAGTCAAATATTGTGGATATTCATCTTCTAATTGCTTGATTTTAGCTTTAGCTCCCCAGAGAGTATAACAATAGTAAGCATTTTTCAGATATAATTGCCCAATTTCTTCCCTACCTAGTTGTAAATAAAATTCTGCTGCTCGTTCATAAGCCAAAGCTTCTTCATGGATAAATTCATATTTCTTAGCACCTTGAATAGCTCGTTCATACAGTTCTTCGGCTTGCCAACTCTCTCCTAAAATTCTTGCTTTTTCAGCCGCCACTAAATTATATTTATGTTGAAAGTTTTCTGGGCAATTTTGAGACCAGATTTTCATACTCTCCTGATTTTTATCTACTTGTTTGAGAAATTCTGCTTGCTGTGCGACATCACAGCTATGATAAGCAGCAAGAAAACTCAGAGAAGAATAGAAATTATGTTGAGGTGCTGTTAAAAATGAGCTAGAAGCTTTGACATACTGTTCCGCCTGCATACCATTAGCAGCAGCATAAGTATAATCCTTGAGAAGATAACAGTAAAATGTCTTTGTGAAATAAACAAACAATATTAACCATTGACTGTTACTCTGAATCCACTTTTCTAAATATTCCTGTTCTTCAGTGATATTACTACCTATTATCAACTGATTAGGAGTCTCGACACTAAGTAATTTACTGGTTAATTTATAAAATATTTCTGTCAGGAATATCGAGAATTGTTGCTGGAGATTTTTGATGGCTACAGAATATTTTTGGTAATCCTGTTCAACCTCTGCTAAATTTTCTCCCCCAAATAATCTGATCAAACAATAATTTATCGCTACATAAGAAGCAAACTCATTTTCTCCTGTATCTATACCTACTTTAAATCCATGTATTAATTTATTTTGTGCAACTACATTCCTGAGATGCTCTCGCCAATGCCAGATTTGTCCATAATACATCTGTACAACAAAGGCTTCAAGTTTACTAATATTAGAGCTTTCTACTAGCTTGAGAGCTAAATTGCCAAACCTATAACCATAATCAACATCTTGTTTGATGCTACATAAAAGCATTCCATAAGTACTATATATATAAGCCGCATTCGGTGGATTACCATATTTTAAGCAGAGATTCATCTGTGCTAATATAATCTCTACAAATAAAGGAAAATTTGTCGTATGTGTAGCAGAAACAATTTGTTGTAGTATTTGAATAACAGCTATTTGATACTGATCTGTCATCACAGGTAATTGATGTAGATATTCAATATTTTTTCCCTGTAAGAATGTTTGAATTAAATTTTGTTGTTGTTCAAGTTTCTTTTCTATATCGCTGTGTTCTTGGACAATATTTGTTCCCAACTTGCTTAAAATCTTCATGGCAATATCTATTGCCTGATTAGCTTGAAATGTCGTGTAATAATAAAGTATTTGTAATTGATAAACTTTGGCTTCATCGAGAATATTTTGGGCTTGTGGCAAAATAGTGGTAGATAACTCCTCAAATTGCTCAAATTTAGTGTTCAAGTACAGCAATTCTAGAGTTTCTATATGCAGTTCCCATGTTAATGTGTACTGATCATACCAGCTATTAGCTGTTAAGAGTTTTAATCCCGTCTCTAGATATTTAAGTGCAGGTTGATAAGCTGTTGATGCTTTAGCTTTTTTAGCTGCTTGCAGATTTAATTTGGCTAATTCATCCTGCTCAAATTGCTCTGTGATTAATTCTGCTCCGGCGTTGAGTTGGTTCACAATATTAAAAATATTTTCTTCTAACTCATCTTCTGGAGTGTTTTTCAGCAACAGACGGCCGATTTGCAGATGAATAGCTCTTTTCTCGGCTGCTGAAATTAGACTATATGCTGCTTGCTGAACCCGATCATGGGAAAATTTGTAGAGGATAGATTCAGGATACTTGGGAATAAAAGCAGATGATATTTCAGCCGCATCATTTGATATTTCTTCCTGACTCCATAGCAGAGGGATTTGATAATCCTTACTTAAAGGAATAATCAATCCTGCGTTGATAGCTGGTTCTAGTGCTTGAGCAGCAACTGTTTGAGATTTGATACTTACAATAGCCAGTATTTCTAAATTGAATTGGTTACCTATACAGGCAGCTAATTTTAAAATATTCTGGGTATTATTAGTGAGTTTTTCAATTTGACTGACCATGAATTCAACGACATTATCAGTTATACCTACACTTTGAATTTGCTCAATATCCCATTGCCAAAATCCTCGTTTACTTTCTGTTTGAGTCGGAGTAATTGCAGGATGAGTAAAAAATAAAAGCTTTTCCTTATAAAATCCTTGTAATAATTGCGTCAAGAAAAAAGAATTGCCATCGGTTTTGTGAGTAACTAACTCTGCTAGAGAGTACGAATATTCTAATGAACAATTTAGAGTATCAGCAATTAATTGATTAACATGATTGATAGCTAAAGGTTGCAGTTTGATTTCATTAACTGTAATTTCTGTCTGTTTAATTTGCTCTAAGGTTGTTATTAAAGGATGAGTAGGGCTGACTTCATTGTTGCGATATGATCCTATGATCAATAAATATTGTTTGTTAGCATGAGTTATTAATTGCTCGATTAAATTCAAAGATGGTAAATCTGCCCATTGTAAATCATCAAGGAAGATAACTAAGGGATGTTCTTTTTGGCAGAAAATACCAATAAATCTGGCAAAGAATAAGTTAAACCGAATCTGGGCTTCAGTTGCTCCTAGTTTTTCAATAGGTGGCTGTTTACCGATAATCTTGTCTAGCTCAGGAATTACATCAATGATGATTTGACCATTATTTCCCAACGCTGTTGAGATTTTATGTTGCCAATTTTTTAAAGTTATTTCCGATTCACTGAGGAGTTGATGGATTAAGTGTTGAAAGGCTTGTGTAATTGCTGCGTAAGGAGTAGTTCTTTGCAACAGGTCAAATTTTCCCTGAATGAAATATCCACGTTGGCGTGTAATTGGTTTGTGAATTTCATTAATTAAGGCGGTTTTGCCAATACCTGAATAGCCAGAAACCAATATCATCTCAGTAGTACCTTGGCTGACTCGCTCAAAGGTAGTTAATAGTTTGGTGATTTCCTGTTCTCGTCCATACAGTTTTTGCGGAATATGAAACTTGTCGAAAATATCCTGAGTTCCTAAAGGAAATTGAGAAATCTGTCCGCAAGTATTTAATTGTTGCAGACAAGTTTCTAAATCTGCTTTGATTCCCCAAGTACTTTGGTATCGTTCCTCTGGAATTTTTGCTAGTAATTTCATGACAATATTAGATACTGTCAAAGGAATAGAGGTGATTAGTTCATGGGGTGTTGTCGGATGTTGCGCGATATGACAATGAACTAACTCCATCGGATCATTAGTTGCAAATGGGAGTTGATTGGTTAATAATTCATAGAATGTCACACCCAAAGAATAAAAATCACTGCGGTAATCTATGCCTCGGTTCATTCTACCCGTTTGCTCTGGGGCAATATAAGCTAAAGTTCCTTCTAATTGATTGATGTGCCAAACTGTCTGATTTTCTGCGGATAAACGGGTAGAAATGCCAAAATCAATGATTTTTAATTGGTCAGTGCTTGGATTATAGACTATGTTGCTAGTATTAATGTCTTTGTGGATAATATTGGCTGTGTGTATGGCTGCTAAACTTTCTGTAATTTTGATGGCAAGGGTGAGAAATTCTGGTAGTCTATATCGATGCTGAGAGATTAACATTTTTAAAGACTGACCACCAAAGTCTTCTAAAAGCATTACTAAACTATTTTGATATCGCTTTAAGTCATAGGCTTTAATAATTTTATCTGAGTTAAAGGAACGAATAATTTCATATTCTTGTTTATATCGGGTTAATTCTGTGGGAGTGGGGTAGTTTTCTTTCAGAATTTTGAGGATAATTGGTTGGTTTTCTGGCTGGAGAATACCTCGATAAACTAAGGAGTTAGCACTTTCGTATATTTTCTCAGTTTGTTGATAATGGATTATGCTATTCATAGATAATATGTAATGGTGTAAACAATTTCATATTTGGAATCAGGGCTTTAGGACTAAAGTCAAGTGAAAGATAGATAATTTTAGGGGCGCAATATATTGCGCCCCTATCTGTGTAGGTGATGTCAAAGAGAAAGCTTGATAATTCTCGGATACCTCTAACTACAACTTAGTGGTATGTAAGGAAAAGGAGGAGAAAAATACCGCACATCGACTAAATACTCTTCGGGGTTACCAGAGCCTTTTCTCTTATGAAAAAATGGAATTGATGTTGCATCTTCTGTCTGTGGATCATCTTCAGCATCAGCCCAGGCTTTAATATCATCAATATTGAGATTATCTGAAGAAGGTATTGGGGGATAGGGAATAATGGCTTGATAAGCAATAGAATTATTACCAGGACTTAGTGACATTTCAATGATATCGCCTTTAAAGGTATCCCAAGATACTTCTAATCCATACTTCATTACTATTTCACCTGTACTCAAAATCGGTTGAGAAACCTGGTGATAACTGACTATTTCTCCTAGTTTACTGGTATATTTTCCATCTTTATCCACCCCATAATATGCTTGTCCTGATAGCAATAAGCCTAAAGCGATTCCCTGCCAAGCTCTACTATTAGGTAAAACCAAAAATCTAGTTTTTTGAGTGTCATATTGAGATTTAAGTGGGTAGTATATATCAAGGTTATCTGGTTCTAGATGGTCAGAAGAGGTATTTTGATCAGATAGGAAAATTTCTCTAGCGATCAGACCATCCAAAATATCGATTTTATCGCCAACAAATTCATGCCATTGACCTTCAGTAAAACAATTCCATAATTTTCCACAATTCTGTTTTTTTGCGTTTAAGTAGGCATACCAGGTTTTAGCAATTAGCTGGGATGTTTTGCGAGTGTGTAGTAAAGTTCGGATTGGTTCATAAAAATTATTTAGTTCAATGGAATGACTACCTAGTAAATCTTTGAACGAAGTTCCAGTATCTAGACATTTTCTAGTCAAGGTATCTATAAAACCTTTTGGAAAAACTACTCCAGGCGAAGGTAAGTATGTGCCTATATTGATATTTTTATCCTGATAATCCGGAGGTTTAGGATAAGAACTCAGCCTTTCTCTCGTTTTCTGATCAAGCTGATAGTCAGAAAAATATATGCCATCTGTGGTATTTTCTGGTCTAATTCTTTGTCCAGCTACTATTGTTGTACGTATGAATTTACCCCTAGTTTGATCAGGGATGGGTTCAACTAATAGTATTTGATAATAGGCATTTTTGTACCAGGAGCCAGCTTCCATTGCATCTGCTCCGCTACCTATATGTATTTCTTTGTCTATTCGATTTTCGTTATTTGCGTCGGACATTAATGATATTCTCCTCTGAGTATTAACAAACTTGAGAAAATTTCAAGCCAAACCGTAAAAGCATCTGGGATTATCCCAAACAATCTTCTGCACTGTTTCTGGAGATAACTGCGCTTCAAGCTCTACAACTTTTTTCACAATGTCCGGTTGATGATCCATGTGGGGGTAATCAGAACCGAAAATTAAGTTATCTGAACCGATGTACTCAATAACTTGAGATAAGTAAGGTTCAGCAGGTTCAATGGCAACAAAACACTGACGATGGAAATACTCTGATGGCTTGATGCTTACATGATTTTTTACCTCCCAAGATAAATTTTGGTACTCTTCATCCAGTCGCCAAAGCCAGTAAGGAAGCCAACCACAGCCAGACTCTAAAAAAGCTACCCGCAAATGAGGGTGACGTTCTAACACGCCTCCTTCAATCAACGCTAATAATGCCATCATCTGTTCTATGGGATGAGAACAAGCGTGCATGGCAAAACGAGTATGAAATCGGTCTGCACCTGTGGTTGGTAAGCGGCTGTGTGTTCCTTCATGAATTCCCACAGCTATATCTAATTCCTCGCAGGCTGTCCAAAATGGCTCATAGGCAGAATCGCTCAAAAGTCGTCCTTTGACGGGGTTAGGGCGTAAAAAGACAGATTTCCAGCCAAAATCAGCTATGCGATGTAGTTCTGACACCATTTGCTCTGGAGCGTGAAGATTAATCGCGCCTACTCCTTTCAATTTGTCTGGAGCATAGCTACAAAATTCTTCGTATAACCAAGTGTTGTAGGCGCGGGTAAATGCTCCTACAACTTCTGCTGGCATACTATCAATGGCGAAGAGCCACAATCCATAAGTGGGATAAAGAAAGGCTATATCAATCCCCATCTGTACCATTGCTTGCAGGTGAGATTCTGCATCGTAGCGATGAAAATAAGCATGGGGATGAGCCTGCATCATCTGGCGATTTCCCTCTTCCCGCATCTGTTGGGATATCTTTTCTGCAATGTCTTCGCCTTGAATTTTCATGTCTGGCGAGGGTGCAAAGTGCTTAAATTCAGGGGCGAGATATTTAGCCCACATCTGCGGAGGCTCAATCACATGGGCATCAGCATCAATAATTTTGTATCCGTACAACATATATACTTACATTACATCCACATTGGATAGGGGTTGAGTTGTTCTTCTGTCAGAGGCTGTTGCAACCAACCCATTTTTACGGGAACATCATAAAGCCTTCCTGAACCTAAACGTTTCCACATATGGCGCATTCCCGGTACAATTACTTTGGCTACTCTCAGTCCAATGTCAGGGCGAGTCTGATCGAGAACGAGCATTTCTAGACCATTTTTTTCCACTATTTTTTGGCAAAGCTTGACATCTTCTAGGAGGTCGTTACTGGCCAGTTGGGGATAATCTGTATAGAGTTTAGGAGTTTGTTGATTAGGAAGTAGATAAGGGTGGTTGGAAACATTCGCAGATTTCCACCATTCAATAGCGAGGCGATCGCCAAATGAGGGATATTGAGTGCTACCATCCGCATTAGCTAACAACAAGTTCGGTAGAATTTGGTTAACTTCCGTTAAAGCTCGACTAATTGCCAGTTTTGGATCAAAATGAGCGCCATATCCCAGGATAATATCTTCTACATATTGATCAGTTCTGCGACTAATCGCAGCAAAAGTAGGAATATTTAGGTCATTAGTAATATCTAACACCCACAATTGCCTGTCAATAGCTTGATAATATTTATTTAAATTTTCAAAATAAGGCTCACAAAAACTCTCTAAATTTACCAGAGGTTTTGGCAAGCGATTGTACCACCATAAAGCTACACAATCCCGTTCAACTAATTCCATAAATCCTTGAAGAATAGCTTCTTCGAGGGTATTACCTGCCGCACAGCCATTGGAGTCTGCCCAACAATCTGGTTGATCTTGGGGATAGCCATAATAGCAGTAAGCTGTTGGTAGATATTTGAATTCTTGATTGGTTAAAGACCAAACTGGTGTCCAGTCTATTTCTCTGTCTATATCAAAGGGTGGGGGAACTTTTTGAAACCAACCTTCACACTCAGTATTCCATTGCTCCCGATGCTGATATTGCTGTTGACTAAAATTCATACAAGCATTAGGATGAATAGCTTTGTCTCCCAGTTTTTGGTAACTGCTTTTGTGTCTGATTTCATCTCCCTGAAATACCCCAGAATATCTCTCTATCGCTTCACAAAAACCACTCGCCTGGGCTTGAATATCTGTTTTTCCTTTGCCTGCACTCCTGCCACCAATATTTTGACGTAAGCTATGCAAATCATCAAAAATACTTTGAAAATGATGCTTGGCAATATATGTATGCGTCAACCCATTTCCTGGTATTTTCGTTAATTCTCGGACAATACCTGTAATCGGACTAATATGATGTTGATATTTTCTGAGAGTTTCTTGTGGTGAACAAGTACGATGTCCGCCGTCATAAATAAAAGTTTTTTGGCGATTTTCTAAAACAATAGGTAGGGGTTGTTTGTCTAATATCTGGGCTTGATCTCCACAACTAGGACATTGGGGACGCTTGACAAGGATGTGTTCTTGGATTTGCAGTGTCAAAGTATCGTATGTGATGAGAGTCCCTGCTAATCTTTGATTTTCACCTTGCACAATCCACTTAAATATTTCTGTCGCCACCATTCCCAATACTGTGTGGATTGTAGAATTTAAAAATCCCAATGGAGGAGATAAAGAAATTTGTTTGTGTCTGTGAATGAAGCTGGCGATCGGTCTATTATGCCGTAAGCGAATTGCTAGACATTCCCAACATCCTGTTTTGTCTGGCTCAAATATCGGCCCTATCCACGGAATTGTTCCTAAAGGATTGACTAATAGCCAGGGAGTGCGGGAATGTAAAGCTTGTTTATTAAATTCTTCTAGTTCAGGATGCAGGTAATCATCAGTTAATACTATAGTGACATCTCCAGTATCTACTATTTGAATACCCAAAGATTTAAGGATGACAATTAACTCATTGTGATGAACAGAACCACAAGTTTTAACAGTAACAGATACTGATTGCAATCTTTGAGCAGCTAGTGTAGGCTCAATATTCAGATGATGGCAAAAGATAGCTAAATTTGCAGGTAGTGAGTCATGCTGTTCTACCAGATGACCTTTTTGTTGCATTTGAAATAAAGCATATTGAGCCTTGACACTAACCTCAAGCAGATTTTCAAAAAAATGACTATCTTCAGGAGATAATTGTTGAGAGCTAATGAGTGATAATTGAATGATGTCAATAATTTCATCAAGACTATAATGGTTTTCTTTGATTAAAGCAGCTATTTGACAAGAAAGCAGATCATTTAATACAACTTCTTCTCGTTCAGACAAAAGAAGTAGTTTATCCATTTCTAGTATTTCAATAAGGTAAGCAGGATTGAAATATAATTTGCTAATCATTGTTTTTGAAAAGAATCAATAAGAACCTTTAAGATAGTGTTTAAAAAGTTGTTGGTTATAATTATTAGTATTTTTTGATACTCTTATTAACTATTCGCCCAAATATTACCAAAATTTTGGGCTATTTTTTCAGCTTTTTCTTAAGATTTAAGACTTATGATAGGATTCTGATTTGATTTCTAAATTATCGGTTGAGGTGGGGAGTAATCAAATTAAAGTCCTATTATGCCAGTTCTTGATTATTTAGGTGTAATTATGTAAGATGCTTAAATAATTACTGCTTAAGAAGGACTTGATAATCTAGCGAAAAAGGCAAAATTTACACATAGATAAGCTCTCATGCTAGATTTTCAGGATTTATGGAAATTTCTCACGTTCATTTTTATGTAGAAGATGCTGCGGCTTGGCGGGATTGGTTCGTATACTATCTGGGATTTGCCGCCGTTAATAGTGGAATAAGTTCAGCACACACTTGCACTGAAATGGTGCAGAGTGGTGCTATTTGCTTTTTGCTATCTTCACCATTATTGCCGACAAGTCCGGTTGCCGAGTTTTTGCGCCTCCATCCTCCTGGGGTGGCGGATATTGCTTTTACTGTACCAGATGTGGAAGTTGCGATCGCGCAAGCAGCAGCCCAAGGTGCGACCATCTTAGAACCCATCCAAGAATATGCCGGCTGTAGGTGCGGTAAAATTGCGGCTTGGGGTGGGATGACTCATACTTTGATGGAAAAATCAGCCGGTGTGAATTGGGAAGCACGCGATCGCCCCATGTTTACCGCCATTGATCATTTAGTTTTAAATGTACCAGTTGGTGAGTTAGAGCCTGCTGTGGCTTGGTACAAAAACGTTTTAGATTTGCAACCACAACAAGCATTTAAAATTAAAACCGATCGCTCTGGATTGTACAGCCAAGTGCTAGTTTCCCGGAATGGCAGTGTACAATTACCAATTAATGAACCAACTTCTCCTAATTCGCAAATTCAAGAATTTTTGGATGTGAATCACGGTGCAGGTATTCAACACATTGCGTTGCGAACATCAAACTTAATTAGTGCGATCGCCCAATTACGTAGCCGTGGTTTATCTTTATTGTCGGTTCCCCAGACTTACTACTCCCAGTTAAAAAAGCGGACAGAATTTCCCTTATCACCCTTAGAATTAGAAGCGATCGCTCAACAAGAAATTTTAGTAGATTGGCAAGCTAATACCCAAAACGCATTATTACTGCAAATTTTTACTCAACCTATTTTTGGACAACCGACATTTTTCTTTGAGTTTATTGAACGACGTTTTCAAGCACAAGGTTTTGGCGAAGGTAATTTTCGCGCTTTATTTGAAGCCATTGAAAGCGAACAAATAAAACGTGGAACTTTACACTTTGAATAAACAACTAGTTTTGCTGATTGCTGCCAAGTTGGCTACATATACCTGAGCATCACTGCTAAATTATGAATGGGAAATAACTTGCGGGCTTGATGAGCCAAGTTTTACTACACTACATGCTAAAGCATTAACAACGGACGGTTTAGGTTGGTTGCTTATTTTGCTTACTTTTTTTGAGAGATTGCTACTGTTTTTCTGGTAGCGATCAGCCTCAAAATTCTTTATCTCGAAAAGGACAGATATAACAGGAAGTCCTTGTTGATTACTCCTATCCTCACCTCATTCATCTTGTAATGAATGAGGGCTTTTTTATTTAGTAGAATTTACACCAATCACACCAATAATAATTAAAGCTATTGATAAAAATTTCACCAGAGACATCGATTCTCGAAACCAAATTACACCAATCGTAGCGATGACAGTTGTTCCTAAACCAGACCAAACAGAATAAGCAACGCTGACTTCAATTTTTTTGAGAGCTAAAGTTAAAAAGCTAAAACATATTCCATAACAAACAAAAATTAATACTGAGGGAATAGTTCTTGTAAATCCCTCAGACAATTTCATAGAAGTTGTCCCAGCGACTTCAAATAATATTGCTGTAATGAGATAAATCCAACTATTTATCATATTTATTGATTTATTACAAGATGATAATGGGAATATGATTTTGACAATCAAACAGAATGAATAAAAACTATATAATTTATAAATTATAGATTTCTGCTATTTTGATAACATTTATCCTCATCTGATTAAATTTGCCAAAATTATGTGAATCACATACCCTAATTCTTCAAAAAGTCAGAGATATATCAATAATTCAAATTTATATTCAGTTTACCACACCTCTATTATGGGGGTTTACCGTACTACTAACAACATTCGGTAATCATGATGAAATTGGTGCTAAAAACCGAATTTACACCCCTGGATCTTATGAATACGATAAGAACAAAGCAAATGATTTAAACCTAAATCAACTACACAAACTGAGAAATTAAATGAGGTGGGAATATGACACTCGTACGTTGGAATCCTTGGCAAGAAATCAACACTCTCCAAAGACAAATCAACCGTTTATTTGAAGAAGAAATGCTACCATCTACTTTACTTGATAGAACCTTGGCAAAAGTTCCGGCTGCGGAATTACAAGAAACTGAAGAAGCAATTCATCTCAAACTAGAATTGCCAGGAATTGAAGCCAAAGACTTAGATGTGCAAGTGACTGAAAAAGCTGTCTATGTTAGCGGTGAACGTAAATCTGAAACCAAAACAGAAGGCAAAGGCATTACCAAGAGTGAATTTCACTATGGTAAATTCCAACGCTTGATTCCTTTACCAACTCGCATTCAAAATACCAATGTGACTGCTGATTATAAAGATGGTATTTTGAATTTGACATTGCCTAAAGCTGAAGACGAGAAGAAAAAAGTCGTCAAGCTAAATCTAGAATCTATTGGCTAAAAATTAGAGACGTTGCAACACAACGTCTCTATTCACATCTCGTACTGAATCATATCCCCGACTTGTTCAAGAAGTCGGGGATCTTGTTGTTCACGAATAGTTGAAAACTGTTACAAACTGCGATTTCTACCGGATGATTCTTTTCTGTCCATAGGAAAAACTTCAAAATCGAAAGTTGCAATCAGACGGTCATCAATGTATACCTGTATTTTATGTTTACCAGGAGGATCACCTGCTGCGATCGTCCAATAGTTTTGAATCACACCATCATTCGCTATGGTTTTGCGCCTCATTACCGACTCTGTACCGTCAGCAGAGACTGAAAAGTTTTCACCATCATCTGTAGCCCAAGTTTCTGGGGGTTTTGGCAAGCGTAAGACTTCTCGCCATGTAACTTCGCCTTGGTAGTCTTTGAGTTGAATCCGCCACCCATATTTACTACCTTCTTGTAGTGGTACTCTGAATGTGGGGATGAAGTTAACTTTACCTCTAGCATCAACTCTCGCTATCCCAAACTCAGCTTTATCAATCGCAATCGGCTTTTTAGTATTGCTTGCTTGAGAAATAGACCGAGATGATGCTGTTTTATCGGCGGCGATCGCTACTTTAGCATTGATTGGCTGAGAAGCTACCAACCCGGAAACTAGCCAAGAAGAAGTTAGTACAACTATTGCAGTCCAAATTCTCATTAGCAAAATTGTTGGTCATTTACTAGTACTTATTCCCATCCTCCTACCTGGCTTCCGGGTTTACTCCCAATAAACAGGCAAATTGGCAGAATAAATATTGAAGCATTAATAATCAGTTTATAGTTAAATTGACAACATCAATTCAAGTAATTAAAAATACTTTTCTCTCCAGCAACTTAGCAGAACTGCAAAAACTATCATTACAATTTGTCAGTGTAGGTGCTAAATGTGCATTGATTATTTTTAATACGGAATTTTTGATATGTAAGCAATTGCTGACAGTAGGCAATTTGCTAAATAATCATTGCTGCATTACACGTTGCGATCGCAAGTGTAGCAGAGATAAAAATTCTGCCAACTCAACTAACCCTTCGGCTTCCCTTTGTTCTGCATGGGTAAGCATTTCACCTGTATCTTGGCGATCAAGTAGAACTTGAAGACGTTCTTGGACAGCTTCGGGAAGTTTGAAATGAGTTAGTTCAACTGGTATCTCGATAATTTCAGGCATACAAAGTATGTCTTGTAAAATTGCAAGCACTTCTAGAGCTAGTGTAACTCAATATTCTTCAGAGAATCGCCAGTGGTGATTTGGTGCGATCGCATCTGTATTTAAAGCTCTTCTACAATCACACCGCCTGATTTTAATAATTGAATGGCTTCCTCTTTTTGCATCCTAGCAGTGGCGATGAGGTCTGACCCTCTACCTAAACGATGAAAGACTCGCAGAATTTTCCCGTTCTCATCTTCTATTGTGACCAGAAAATTTCTTGTCGTAGTCATCACTCTACCCGCTTCTATAATTTCAACTCCTTTGCTTCTTGTCTGAACTACAAAGACTTGTCCTTCTTCCAGAACATCTCTATCAACAATTTCATCAGCAGCTTTTGAGCTATTAAGTACAGAATTTGCTGTATCAAAATCAGAAGAATGCGCGGTAGAAATTTTTACAAGTAAACTACTAGTCAGAACTATCATACTTGCAAGCGGAAGTACGTAAATCTTTGAAATAGTCATTGATTTTTGTTGTTTACTGAGTAACTGATTCTTGTATAACGTAAGTAAGATAGTCTACGCAATGTATCGTGCGATCGCTCTCGTCCAAAATATAGAGTAATGATACAAGGTTGATGTGCTGCTATGTTAGATTATGGTTACGGTGTAAGCACAATTCAGCTTTCTACAACCAGCTATGCGGTAAATTGAACAGTTATAATTTGACTTATTACTGTGAAAATTTCCATTTGGTTTGGTGAGTATGGATTTTACAGCCACTTTAAATGAGATTAAGACCCTCACTATTGAAGAACGCATTCGTCTTGTGCAAGCTATTTGGGACAGCATTGCAGCAGAACAGAGTTCCCCTGATATTACAGAAGCGCAAAAACAAGAACTTGAGCGCCGGATTAACGATTACGAAGCTAATCCAGATAATGTTATGACATGGGATGAAATTAAAGCTTCAATTAAAAGACAATAATGGATTACGTTTTAGTATTTCGTCCAGAAGTTCGTGATGAACTCGATGAGGCGTATAGTTGGTATGAAAATCAGCAAGCTGGACTTGGCGATGAGTTTTTGGAATGTGTAGACGATCTTCTAAATAGAATTTGCCAAATGCCAGAATCTTATGCTGTTGTCTATAACGATATAAGAAGAGCTATTTTACAGCGTTTTCCTTATGCTATTTACTATCGAATTGTCTCTAGTCGAATTATTGTAATAGCAATTTTTCATGGGCGAAGAAATCCCACAATTTGGCAAAAGAGAAATTAGCAAGTTACTTTTATTGAATGGAAAAATTACTATTTATCGCCTGCTGTGATTTTGTGCGATCGCGCTAAAATATTGCTTAGAAGCTGAATGCTAAAGGATGAGCTTAATGTCAATTGTTGTTACCCTTAGCCCAGAATTAGAAGCATTACTACGTGATAAAGCTGCTCGCCAAGGTCAAGATATTAGTATTGTTGTATCTGAGTTACTAGCCAGTGTCCTAGAGTGGGAAGTGCAGGAGTCACAAGAGGCTGTACAAGGTATTCAAAAAGGATTAGATGATTTTGATGCAGGAAGTTTTCGGTCTTTTAATGAGTTGGTGATTGAACGTGCTGTGAGTCAATTTTCACCAGAAGAACTATCTGCTTTTCGTAATTGGTTTGCAGAATTTGATGCTGCTATTTGGGATCAAAAGTTTGAGAAAGATGTACAAACAGGAAAGCTCAATAATCTTGCTCAGAAAGCATTAGAACATCTGCGGAAAGGACACTGTACGGATCTGTGATACACAAAGCAACTCCAGACTTTTGGTATCACTACCGACAGTTACCACGCAATATTCAGGAACTCGCTGATCAGTGTTATGCTTTACTCAAGCAAGATCCCTGGTATCCATCACTGCATTTCAAGAAAGTAGGGAGTTTTTGGTCTGCAAGAATTGGCTTACACTATCGGGCATTAGCTGTTCAAGAAGATAACAAAATAGTTTGGTTTTGGATTGGCTCACATTCAGAATACGATAAACTTCTAGGGCAGTAGCACAAAAATAAATTACTGAAACTGTATCTGTAATGAGATCGCTCTCATTCAGAAACTAGAATAATGATATAGAAAAATCTGGGAGATTATTAGGTATGACTCCAGTATTTAATGAGAAATCAGCTATTATCCGTACAGAACGTGGTCTGACGATCGCTGGAACACGCATCACTATTTATGATGTTATGGATCACCTTTTGGCTGGATGGACACCTCAATTGATCCGAAATTGGCTTCCTTTAACAGAAGAACAACTTGATGCTGCACTTGCATATATTAACGCCAACCGTACTGAAGTAGAAGCAGAATATCAAACAGTTTTAAAAGAAACCCAAGAGCTACGTAAATACTGGGAAGAGAAAAACCGCGATCGCATTGCACAAATAGCTAAAATGCCACCAAAGCCAGGACAGGAAGAAATTTATGCTAAACTTCTGGCTTGGAAAGCTAAACTTGGTTTTATCTGCGATCGCTTTTAGCCCGCATTATCAAATTATACAAATAGCTGATTGTAGTGAATGAAAAAGCGATCTCAAAAAGTAAATCTTAGTAATTACTTACGTTAGGGTATTAAAAATTTCAGATTTATTCTGTAAAAGCACTTTATTAAGTTACTATAGCTGTGTGCCAATAATATAGCTTTGTACTGGAGTGTATGCAGTATCAAGAGCCAGGAGACGAGCAAGTTAATAAAGATAAGCCAGAATTACAGATTGTGCCAGAGAATGGTGGAGCATTGGTTTCTTCATCAACGCAATCTGCTCTAGAACGTTTAGATCAACTAATTTCTCAAAAACAATCTTTAGATGAGATTAGAGAGCTTCTAGAATTAAAAGAAATTGCTCTTAAACAGCAATGGCAGCAAAATCAAATTGAAGAAATTAAGAAACGACAAAATTATGAGCGTTTAACTCAAACTAGAAAAGAGATAACCATTACAGTTACTTCATCAGTTACATCTGCAATAGGGTTAGGCATAATGTATTTTTCTTATCCCCTGGTAGGAACATTCGTCTTACTTTTAGGACTAGCAACATTACTGAGAATTCCTTTTGATCAGTTATCTAATGAATTTTTAGAGTTTATTGATAAAGTATCTGATAAATTTACATCAATATTTCACCCTAAGTCTTAAAAATCTTCATACAATTATTTAATAAAATTTAAATATGGAAACGTTAAGTTTAGCAGCAATTGCAGCTATTTTAGCTAGTAAGAGTCTTGAGAAACTAGGTGAAACAATTGGAGAGAACGTATGGGAATCTAGCCAAAAGCTACTTACTTTAATGAGAAAAAAATATCCAGATACGATTGAAAAAAATATACAAATAGAAAATTATGGTGAAGCTTTGATACAAATTGAGGAAGTAATAGAGAAAGACACGGAAGTTGCTGAAGCAGCTATAGAATTGAGACAAGCTGTTGAATCTGAGCCTAATCAGCAAATAGTGATTCAATCTCTAACCAATGTTATTAATATAATGCTTCAAGAAGAACGCCGTAGGTTAAGAAATGATTCTCAAATCAATAATTTGCACGTTGATAGAATAGTTATAAGTAACCCTGATAAAAATCAACCAGCTATGACACAGCAAACATCCAGTAAACGCCGTAACTCTACAATAATTGGATTGTACTTGTCATTTTTGTCTATGATTCTTGTAGGCTTGCTAGTTTTTGTTCCTTTATCAGTTGGAATTCAACAAGTCTTAATTGCTTTAATAGCTTTAAATACTATTTTTTCTTTTAGTGCTTTCAAAATATCCACAAGGAGTTAAAACTATCCCTACACCAGAACAAAAAACGCAGTGTTATATATTGTGCTGCTGGTTTACAAAACTTTATTTACCTATCAATATTGTTCGTATGGATGAACGAACAGGAAATATATTCTTGCTGGCTGGCGAGGAAAATATTATAGAAATATACCCTAACGGACGGTGGAGGTACATCGGATGAGTAAGCCTAACTTTCAAGCTATGAGTCAGAAAGAATTACATGATTATGTTCTTGCTCATCGGGATGACCAAGAAGCTTTTTATGCTTATATAGATAAATTGCACGCGGAGGCAAATTGGATTGAAATGCCACCATTAGAATCATTGCAAGATTTGGATAATTATCCTGAATTTATGGAACGTTTTCGTGGTAATTCTCAAGCTTGATGTGATATGGAATAAGCTAATGACTAAATAACAAATAGCCATTAGCCATACTCATAAAAAACTCTCGGCGTTTAAACTTACGCAGTCCGAAAACGTGCCAACTCCTCGCCTGTCTTCGCATCGTGGGCGTGGACTGTACACACAAGACAGGAATCAAAAGAACGGGCGACGTGTCCAACTTCTACAGGGTCAGTCGGATCTTCAATAGGTGTCCCTACTAACGCTTCTTCAATGGGGCCGCGTTTATCTTGACCGTCACGGGGGCCGATGTTCCACGTACCAGGGGCAATTACTTGGTAGTTCTTAATCTTACCGCCTTCGATGTCTACCCAGTGACACAAAGCACCCCGCGCGGCTTCGGTTGCGCCCCAACCTTTGCCGTCTTTTTCTGTGGGTTTAATATACCAAGGGTCGTTTAACTTGAACTCACGCAAACAGTGTTCGGCTTGGCGATATAGTTTAACGATTTCGTGGAGTCTGGCTAACTGACGAACGTGAATATTAGCACCGCCCATTTTTTTGAATACATCAAGAATAAACCCATCATGATGTTGCCAAGATTCGCCGTGATTACCACCTGCTACTAATTGACGCGCTAAGGGGCCTGCTTCTAAGCGTCCGAAGTCTTTGTGTAATACGGCACTTGCCCAAGAATAGGCATTCTCGAAGTCTTTTGTATTATTGGCAGTGGGTTTTGTAGTGCGATCGCTTGGATGAATATCTGCTGTCCCTTCATCGTACCAAGAATGGGTTAAATTCTCGCGGGCGAAGGACTGATCCATTAGGCTGTGCGTGTCGGTGAAGCTGTCATACACGCCACCCTTCATAATCATCGCTGCATTCCGCCCTTCAATGGTGGGCTTTTGGTATCTATCTTCATGGGCTAAATATCCCCAAGTGACGTATCTACCAACACCTGCGCCATATCTATCTAGACCAATATCTAGACCCATCCGCCAATAAAAGCCTAAGTCTGACTCACGATGTTTGATGTCTTCATCTAACCAGTTCATAAAGTCATCGTAAGTCTGTATTTCTTCGTAGCGTTCTAAAGAACAGCCTAACCATACTGGTTCTAACCAGTTGGTGCGGAAATATTCGAGAATTGCCCAGGCGCGGGTAATGTCGGTGAGGGTGGGGGCGCACATCACACCACCAGGCACCATATAACTGCTATGACAACTGGTGATATATTAAAAATGTTACTGAGTAACTTATTGTGTAAAGTAATTTTGCTCGACAAGAACATTTTATTTTCACCATTTCGGTTTATAAATAAGGGAATATTTAGGGAATGAGCCGAGAAAATCAGGGTAATTGCGAGGAAACATATTCCACATCTACACATGAATATGTAAATGCAGATTTAACCGACTTATTCGCCGATATATTTGCCGATTTTGAGCCGCAGAACACCACAGACGGTAGCTATAGGGGAACAATGGCGAAAATAAAAGCAACGGAATTACAGTATCAAGCAGTTTTTGAACAAAAGTTAGTCGAAGCCAATACTAATTTAAAAAGGGAGAGAATAAGAGTTAGCATTAAACAAACTGGCAATTCTCTCCAATTACGAGCTACCCTACCCTTAAAACCAGGCGATGGAAATTCAGGTAAGCAAAAAAAACAGTATGACTTGTCTCTAGGGATACCAGCAAATTTAGAGGGATTAAAAACTGCAATTGAGGAAAGTTATGAGTTGGGTAAATTAATTGCTCGTCACACTTTCCAGTGGAATGAAAAGTATTTAGGAATTAAATCTAGAGAAAAGCAAGAAATAAAAACAATTAGGGAATTATTAGATACATTTGAAGAAAAATATTACCAAACACGTCAGAAAAGTATCACCAGTCAAAATACTTTTGCTAACTACATATCTGTCATCAAAAGAAACTTCCCTCTCACTTATGTAGCCACAAAAGAAAATTTTGAGGAAATTATTAATTCAGTTCAGGGGAATAAAAAAAATGAACTGATTGCGGTAACTTCTGTTTTGATTAAAACCTTTAATTTAGGATTTAAACTCGATGTTAAACGTGATAATGTCACCCCTGCTTATCGAGAAATCCCTGATGATGAAAAAATAATATCTGCTTTTGAATTATTTGAAAAATTCGCCCTTAACCGCAAAAATACAAATATTAGTGATGAAATAGACACTTGGGAAATGTGGCGTTGGGTATATGGAATGTTAGCGACTTATGGGTTAAGACCAAGGGAATTATTTGTAGAACCGGATATTAATTGGTGGATGTCTCCCCAAAATATAGACCACACTTGGAAAGTGAATAAAAATACAAAAACTGGATATCGAGAAGTTCTTCCTTTTGTAGCTGAATGGATAGAATTATTTGATTTAAAAAATCCCAAACCATTAAATATTTTAGAACAAAAGGTGGCAAAAATTGCCTCTGTACAAAATATTAATTGGATGCGGAGAGATATATCCAGATGGTTTAGAAAAGTGGGAATTGAGTTTCAACCTTATGATTTACGTCATGCTTGTGCAATTCGAGCGCATCTTCAAGGAATACCCATTAAAGCCGCAGCAGATAATTTAGGTCATACTGTTGATGAGCATACAAAAACTTATCAAAGATGGTTTGGGATTGAAAATCGGAAAAAAGCCTTTGGTGAGGTAATTAGTCAAAAGTCGTTAATTGAGTTGCAGAAGAATGAAATATTGGCTTTAAGGATGGAGAATGAGAGGTTGAGGTTAGAGGTGGAAAAGTTGAAATTGTTGGAGAATGTCTAAATAAATAGTTAGACTGCAACACTTCCAATCAAATTCCTGATCTGAGACTCAGGAATTGCTAAGGTTCTTCTCTTGAAGTAGTATGGAGACTGACATTTAATAAAGGATTTAGAATATGGGATATGTTGAAAACACACAGTCAAACACCGAGATTTTAGCGAAAGAAACTCTCATTTCCGTAGGATTTTATACAACTAATATCGGAAAACTTTCTAGTACTGATACCTCAAGATTTCAAGAAGCCTTTAGTACTGCTATCTCCAATCTAAAGAACGACTACACTAAAGACAAGTATATACGTGACGAGAGATTTGTTCAATCTTGGGATCACATTCAAGGTGAGGCGCGAGAACTCATAATTAAACTTCTAAAAATGTACTGTGCTGCTGAGTACTCAGGATTTATCCTTTACAAAGAACTATCATATGAACTTAAAGAAACAAACAGTGTCCTCTCAGATGGATTCTCTCTGATGTCTCGTGATGAAGCTCGTCACGCTAGTTTTTTAAATAAAGCCTTCTTAGATTTTCATATTAAACCTGGATTGGGTTTTCTAAAGAAAGAACATAGAAAATATGTTTTTCTACCTTTTTCATGGTTTATCTACTCTACTTATCTGTCTGAGAGAATTTCTAGCTGTTATTACATAACTATTTTCGAGCATTTAGAATCTCATCCTGAATACTCCATTTATCCTCTTTTTAGCTTCTATAAATCATGGAGTGAAGATGAGAATCGACATGGAGATTTTTTTGGTGCAATTATTAAATCCCAACTACAACTTTCTAATGGATTAAAGGCAAGATTACTCTGCAAGTTCTTCTTGCTGATGATTTTCAGCATGACATACTTCAAGCATAAAAGTAATGATAAACTCCTTGCATTGCTTGGGCTAGATGCTCGTGACTACTACATATCTACAATAAGAAAAGTCAACAACTCTATCAGAAAAGATTTACCTGTAGTTCTCAATGTTGAAGAGTCGCATTTCTTTGAAGAATTAGATATTTGCTTGCTGCATATCTCAGAAAATGAAAAAATCAATATTTCAAATCAGAACAATCTCTTAAAATTGATTAGAAAGATTCCGCATTATTCCATTATTTTATTAGTTATGTTACGTTTATTTGTCATGAAATCAATTAATACACAAGTGCGATCGCCAATTCTGTAGGGTGCTTTAATGAAATGTAATGCACCTTATAATTTTACCGTTAAACATCTTTGGGAAAAGCGATCTTTCTTGTGCTTCCTTAACTGTGATTAACAGTGATCGCTAATATTGGGTTAACGCGATCGCTCAAAATCCATTATCTTGCGCTTCCTTAACTGCGATTAACTGCGATCGCGCAATATCCAAACAAATCAATCATACAAAATACTCAAGCCCGAATCACAGTAATCCGACGCTGATGTTGTGTCAGCACAACCTGAGTTGATAAACGTTCTTCCATTGGCAAGGCATTTTTCCGCCTGTCAAACACAAATAACCAACCAAAATCTAACCCCAAACGCCCTAAATAGGATTCCAACTGCTCAATCCCCTCAGCTTGGGGATCGCGCTTTTTCTCCCGCCATACCTT
This sequence comes from Aulosira sp. FACHB-615, assembly GCF_014698045.1. Classification (GTDB taxonomy): domain Bacteria; phylum Cyanobacteriota; class Cyanobacteriia; order Cyanobacteriales; family Nostocaceae; genus Nostoc_B. Next base: position 14,077 of record NZ_JACJSE010000021.1, on the reverse strand, counting down.
TAACTCGATACCTAATATCACACCTTTGTAACGCAGACATAAATCCATTCTGTCACTACCAATTGCATATTCCCTCTCCAAAATGCCACCACCATTAACCACACGATGCAAGAAAGCCATCAATACAATATGCGGTGCAATTTCATGATAGCTAGTGCTACCTAATAACGGTTCTCCGTGCTGTCGCCAAAACTTGAGAAATGCTGCAAGTAACGCATCTATATTTAATTCTCCTTCTGGAGTTAACCAAGTTGGTGCAATCACTGGTAGGGAAGCCATTGGTGTCACTGTTAATACCCTGGGTAAAACTTCCCGATAAATGGGATTAGCAATAGTTAATCCACCGTGGGGGTGCATTTTACATAAACCTAAATCAATCACAAATTGAATATCATCATTGGGTATATCCCCCAATTCCAAACCCGCTAACATCGGCTCGATAATTGCTTTGATCCTTGGTTCTCGTAAGCGTTCAGCTAAACTATCAAGATGAGTATCTTGACGGGCAATTAATATTTCTTTTGCTTGTAAAATATGTTCTTTAGTAATAGCAATACTTCTATCTTTAACCATCTTTTCCACAACTTCCTTAGCAAGGGCATTAACTAACCAAGGTTGTCCTTGGGTTAAATCAAAGGCTGTTGCTGTTGCTTCTGTTGTGAAAATTTGTCCTGTCTGTTCTGTATGTTGTTGATATAGTTCTACAACTTCCTCGGCATTAAAATTTCGCAGAGTAATGGAACTGACTTTAATATTAAAAGGACTGGATGTGTTTAACCTGTCACTCCCACCTGATGCTACCTTATAATCCCGGACATCTCTTAAACCAATTAATCCCACGGATGAGGGGAAATTTTCTGGACGACTGCGATAGCCTTCACGTAACTGTCGTAAAACTGAAATTAGTGTTTGGTCTTGTAGGGAATCAATTTCATCTATAAATAATACTAACGGACGATTTATAGCTTTTGACCAAGCTCTTAAATTTTCGCCAATTCTCTGCCCAGGGGCATTATAAACCCAAGCTGGGGGTTGTAGTTCTGGGGGTAAGTTATCCTCAATTGTATTACGCCAAGTTCCCAAAATCGCTAATTCTGCTGCACTGGGGTCATGATTGAAAGCACTTCCCACTTCCGCAGATACCATTACTGCTGCATAACGTCCTGTGGCGGTAAGTTGCTGTGCTAGGGCTAACATTGCTGTGGTTTTCCCTGTTTGTCGCGGTGCATGAACGACAAAATAACTACGCTGTCGAATTAGCTCCTCCAAATCTGGTAATCGTATTGTTGGAGAGAGCATATAGTGGATATCGTCTTTACAAGGGCCTGCAATATTAAACCAGCGAGACATAGGATTTTGGCAGTTAGCGGATACTTTGAGTTTAGACGATTTTAAGATTGGGGATGGCAGGAAGGGCTAATTGAGGATTTTTGTTTGTATGAACATCGGGTAGATATACCGAATCATTCCGTCTATTACTTGGGAAAAGATAATAGCCAGAGAATTTATTGCTATCCACCCAGATTTAGGTAGTTATCTGGAAAATGTCTGTATAATATGTGGATATTGATGATCTGCAAAAAAGTTCTTGGTATGTTGATGTACATCAGTACAAGTTATACATATAAGCAAAGAGATGGAAAACATTATATTAAGTTTGCTAGATAATGGCATAGATTATATTCTTGAGGCAGTACGTCCATTATTTCTTAATCGTCTTGAATCTCCACACTTTCTTAAATATTCCATATTACATCTCTACTCAGGAATTGAATTATTACTAAAAGAAAAACTTAGACAAGAGCATTGGAGCTTAATATTTCAAGATGTTAGTAGTGCAGATCCCAGGAAGCTTCAAAGTGGGGATTTTGTAAGTATCTATCATGATGAGTTGCTTAAAAGGCTTAAGGGTATTCTAAACATTGATATTAACGACAAACCATTTAAAATGCTTCGAGCCTTAAGAAATAGATTTGAGCATTTTGAGGTAAAAGTATCTATCAGTGAATGTAAAGAAACTATTGCTTCAGCATTAGATGAAATTATAAATTTCTGGGATAAACACCTAATTGACAAGAGTACAGTTGAACAACAAAAAAAGTTTGGGCAGATAAAATCAATTGCAACTAGTTATGAAGAATATAAACGGCAAAGGCTAAAAAAGTTCGAGCCAGTAATTAATGGGATTACTGAAAGTAATAATGGAATTCTTGTTGTATGTCCGAGTTGTCGGTCACTTGGTTTCGTAGTCTTTAAGGATGATCATAAAGATTGTAAGTGTTTTGTCTGTGATGAAAAAATTGCAAAAATTGATTATTTGAAAAATACGAGAAAACAAGAGAAAGATAATGAAGAATTTTCATTTTTACCCTTTGAACCATACGATACAAAATGCTCATCCTGTGGTTCAGAAACAAGAATAAGAAATAACATTTCAGATGATGAAACTATGTATTATTGCTTGAACTGTCTTGATACACAAGTCATCTCAAAACAAAAGCAAAGAGATAAAGAGTTTAATAAATGGGTTGAGAGGTTGTATGCTGAACATACAAATGACGAAGTTATGTCGATATTGAAAAATGAGATGTTGAAATTGGAATAAAGTCTAATAGAATCAGGTTCTATGAGTAGAGAAGAAGTGGAAAGAGAAAGACAATTCAGAAAAGAATCATATCGTATTGCTCTTTTGGAAGAGTTAAAAAGAAGAGATTTTGAAGCATGATCGCCAATCCAGTAGGGTGCGTTAATGGAATGTAACGCACCTTATAATTTCACTGTTAAACATATTTGAGAAAAGCGATCGCTCAAACAAACAAATCAATCATACAAAATACTCAAGCCCGAATCACAGTAATCCTGCGCTGATTTTGTGTCACCACAACCTGAGTTGACAAACGTTCTTCCATTGGGAGGGCATTTTTACGCCTGTCAAACACAAATAACCAACCAAAATCCAACCCCAAACGGGCTAAATAGGATTCTAATTGCTCAATCCCCTCAGCTTGGGGGTCACGCTTTTTCTCCCGCCATACCTTTAACTCAATACCTAACGTGACATCTTTGTAACGCAGACATAAATCCATTCTGTCACTACCAATTGCATATTCCCTCTCCAAGACTCCACCACCATTGATCACCCGATGCAAGAAAGCCATTAATACGATGTGGGGGGCAATTTCATGATACCCAGTGCTACCTAATAATGGTTCTCCATGCTGTCGCCAAAACTTGAGAAATGCTGCCAGTAACGCATCTAAATTTAATTCTCCTTCTGGGGTTAACCAAGTTGGTGCAATAACTGGTAGGGAAGCCATTGGTGTCACCGTTAACACTCTGGGTAAAACTTCCCGATAAATGGGATTAGCAATGGTTAATCCACCTTGGGGGTGCATTTTACATAAACCTAAATCAATCACAAATTGAATATCATCATTGGGTATATCCCCCAATTCCAAACCCGCTAACATCGGCTCGATAATTGCTTTTATCCTTGGTTCTCGTAAGCGTTCAGCTAAACTATCAAGATGAGTATCTTGACGAGCAATTAATATTTCTTTCGCTTGTAAAATATGCTCTTTTGTAATAGCAATACTTCTATCCTTCACCATTTTTTCCACAACTTCTTTAGCCAGAGCATTCACTAACCAAGGTTGTCCTTGAGTTAAATCAAAGGCTGTTGCTGTGGCTTCTGGTGTGAAAATTTGTCCTGTTTCTGCTGTATGTTGTTGATATAGTTCTGCAACTTCCTCGGCATTAAAATTTCGCAAAGTAATGGAAGTGACTTTAATATTAAAAGGACTGGATGTGTTTAACCTGTCACTACCACCGGATGCCACTTTATAATCTCGCACATCCCTTAAACCAATTAATCCTACCGATGAGGGAAAATTTTCTGGACGATTGGGAAAACCATCTCGTAATTGCCGCAATACTGAAATTAGTGTTTGGTCTTGTAGGGAATCAATTTCATCTATAAATACTACCAAAGGTCGAGGTAAAGCTTTTGCCCAACCTTGCAAAAAAGCCTTAATTCTGTTTCCTGGTTCTTCCTTTTGCCATTGCTTAACAGGTGGTTGTAATTCATTAGATAAGCGGATAGAAATCGTATCATACCAAGTTCCCAAAATCGCCAATTCTGCCGCGCCTGGATCATGATTAAAAGCACTTCCCACTTCTACCGATACCACTACTGCTGCATAACGTCCTGTATCGGTAAGTTGCTGTGCTAGGGCTAACATTGCGGTGGTTTTCCCTGTTTGTCGTGGTGCATGAAGAACAAAATAACTTTCTTGTTCAATCAGCATTGACAAGTCAGGAAGGCGACTTGTGGCTGAGATGGTGTAGTGCTTTTCAGGGTTACAAGGGCCTGCAATATTAAACCAGCGAGGCATAAGACTTTGAGGGTTAGCGGACACTTTGAGTTTAGATGATTTTGGGGTTGGAGCGAGGCTATGTAGGGAAAAGTTAGGTAACGCCTGAGAAAAGCAAATAACTTTTAGTAGATAAAAATAAATGGATTTATGATGTTGTTTGAGTGGGTTTATTGCCTAATTTAAGGAAAACTGAGGGAATCATTCCACCTATCCTGGCAAATCCTTACTACATAAGCCATTTCCTAATTTATTTCCATATAACTGCTGTGCGGCCATTGTCCACCTAGTAGAGCGTAAATTTCTACGGGTTTGGCGGAAATGGTCACACCGAGTTCGTAAGATTTCCCGGTGAACGCAGAAAAGCGGCGGACTGCTTCATCATAGAAGCGACTACTACGGTAGTTTTTATTTGTTAAGTCAATGGCGAATAATCCATAAAAGTAACGGGGGATACTTTGGATAGTTTCGACAATTTGACCGAGGTTTCTGGCTAAGATGGCGTTGCGTGGTACTTCTGTACCCCAGGCTGTATCCAATGCCCAGGATGCAGATGTGAGGTGAGAACCGCCGCAAATACCGCAAATCCGGGGTGTGACAATTAATCCGGCTTGGGGGTCTTTGCCACGGAGGATAATTTCAAAGCCGCGAAATAGTTCGGCGTGAGTCCAGGCGTTGACTACATAGCCGTCGGCAATTTCCACGCGAACATCTAAATCACCCTCGACTCTCCCGACGGGTGAAATGTCTAATGTTTGTTTTCCCATTCTCCTCTCCTGTTTTCATTGATATGTAGTTAGTGATGCGGTAATAACAGTTGAGGCAGTTGCGGTAGATATTAATTCAGATGTCTTTTACGCTTAAAGTTGCAAATGCTTATATCCAAGTACACCCACTACATCACCTGGATGGTTAGAAAAGATTGGTTCTGTACTCCATGTTTGAGATAGTCGGATAACTTCTGGCATTCCTGGAAATAGTTCTGCATCTGTCCAGTCGATGAAACTCTCAGCTTCTGTCGCTTCTCCAAAATTCCGAAATAGATCGGTTTCACCGGCTTTTGCAAATGATCTAATCAGAATACCATTTTGTGCGAGTATCCAATGCGCGTAGGAGATGACATCTTCGTAAGCTGCAAAAGCCTGTACCTCACCAAATTTCTGGCTTAATTCAGTGACTATTTGCTGCATTGCATTCAGATATTCTGCGGAACTTCCCCTTGGTTCCCACTGATGAAAAATGATTATCCAATCATTTGGAGTAGGAAACACGAAAGTATTAGCTGTATCCCCGAAACAACTGAACCTTCCTTGTTGAATATTCTCTAACTCTAAAGCATTTACAACAGCATTAACATCTGAACTTTTGATTGTCATCCAGTCAAGATCCGCATGACAGTATAAATCTTCGTCATCATTCAGATTTTCTGCACCCATATATTTACTCCTTTGTGGCTTCACTACAGTTGCAACTAATACGTAGTTTGCTCACAAAGTATCACACCTTAATTGAATCTTGCACTTAAATCAACAGTTTCAAAATACCGCCTCAACTCATCAACCAAAGCACTGTAATTAATTACTAAACTGTGAAAAAATCCTCCTCTGCCCAAGGTGGTGCTGCATCTTTGGCAACCATTGTGAGGAGGGCGTAGTCTTTTTTGTTGACTCCTGGGGGTAGTTCTTTGGGAACTCCCATGACGGTTTGGGTTTTAAATACGGTTCCGGGTTTGAGGTCAAAGAAGGGAAATTCTGGTTCTGTACAACCTAAACAGGGCATTCCGGCGCGGGTTTTGGAGGAGACGCGGTTCCACAAGATGCGGTTACAGGATGAATGAGTCATGGGGCCGCGACAGCCTAAGTCGTAGAACAGACAGCCTTTACGTTGACCAAATTCGGCGGTTGTGGCTTTGTAGGCAAAGTGGACGTTGCGGGTACAGCCTGTTTGGGTAAAGGTGTTGAAGAAGGTTTGGGGGCGATTGAGTTCATCCAAAGCAATATCGCCGATGCGTCCGGTAGCGATCGCCACTAATATCTGCGTTATCCAATCAGGGTGTGCGGGACATCCTGGAATGTTGATCACAGGTAATCCTGATTTGGCGCGGAAGTCTTTACCTAAAAAGCCACCTTCTTGTCGTTTGAGAAATTGTAAACCTTGGGATTCGCTGGGGTTGGGAGACATTGCGGGAATCCCCCCCCAAGTAGCACAATCTCCGACAGCAACTATGAAGCTGGCAGCTTTGGCTAGGTCGATTAACCAATCTTTCATCGGGCGATCGGCAAAGCGATTCCATTCCCCTGTGCCGTTGGGGGCATTTACTACACTGCCTTCAAATACCAAAATATCGAGGGAGATGTTACCTAAAATGCAGTCCCACAGCAGGGTTTGTAAGTTATTGCCTAATTCCAACCCCAAGGAAGGATGCCAAAGCACTTTAATGCCAAAGTCAGATATGAGGTCGCATACTGTCGGTTCTTCGGCATTGAGAAACGACATGGTGTTGCCCGAACAGGCACCACCTTGCAGCCAGAGTACGTTAGTCATTGGCTATGTGTTGGTTGATTTTTTATCCAGGTGATCAGCGTTGTAGAGTCTCACCTGTTTTTGATGTTTATTCTTCACCATAAGGTATTTTTTTATTATATTTTTATTTTTTCAAGAAAAATTAATTATCTTCAGGATGATGTAAATATGATGCAGAGGCAATAATAGTTCATATCATGAAGGTTTAAATAGGTATTTATGGCTATCAAATAATATATTTAGTTTGCTAGTGATACAAAAAATAATTTTAATCAGGAGAGTATGGAATTTTGATAATAATATTGTTAATTCTCCTCTAGATTTTTGAAAATAGAGTGTTTTATAGTAAGGAAACTGGGGGATAAAGTATGAAGTGTAAAGTCTGAAGTCTGAAATTTATGCTTTGATGTCTCACTACAAACCACAACATCAATAAGTTACCCATAATTAATTGCTCTCTAGCGAAATATATGGGTGTATTTATTCATACTTCACACTTCATACTTCATACTTCATACTTTCATAGCCTTTGGTAGTGAGGAACATTTTGTGTATTTTGAGGGCGGGAATCGAGTAATTTTTTTAATAGCTAGAGTAGGGTAATTATGACACCTAGCATTACAGATTCGGCGGTGAAAGCAGCTGTAGCAGCGATCGCGTCGGAGTCAGCAACGACAGCAGAAAAAATCCAGATGCTCATCGAAATGGCACAAGGGTTTCAAAAGAAGCCGAAAACTGCCCAGGATTTGCGAAATGCAGTTGGATTGTATTATCGTGCTTATGAAATGTCTGGTAATGAGTATCCACTGCTGAAAGCTAAGGCGCAGGTGGGAATGTCTGGAACTTTGCAGATTATTCCCCACACGGATACGGAATTGCTGCTACAAGCCAAGGCTGGTTATGAAGAAGCATTACCAGTTTTACAAAAGTTAGCCACGCCGGAGGAAGTTGCAGAGGCGCAGATGAATTATGGCTTGGTATTGCAGTCTTTAGCGCCGTATAATTTAGCGCGAATTAGTGATAGTATTCAGGCTTATCATGAAGCTTTGCGGGTGTTTACCTGGGAAGATTACCCGCAAGATTACGCGATTTTATACAACAATATTGCGATCGCCTACCTGTCGATGCCAATGGCTTCAGAACGGGAATATTTACGCCAGGGGTTAGCAGTCCAATCATTTGAAGTTGCCCTAAAGCATATTAATTTGATTGATCATCCTAGAGAATATGCCATGCTGCAAAATAATTTAGGTAACGCTTTGCAGTATTTAGTTAGTTCTCATCCTGTCGAGAATAATTTAAAGGCGATCGCAGCATACAATGAAGCGTTAAAAGTGCGTAATTCTAGAGATACACCTTTAGAATATGCTAACACAATTTCTAACAAAGCTAACGCTTTATTCAACTTACCTGATAATCCTGAACAGCCAGAATTAGGTAATCCCCAAAATCTTTTACAAGCCCGGAATTACTATCAAGAAGCTTGGTCAATCTTTACCGAACATCAACAATTAGAACAAGCTGATTTAGTCGTGCAAGCATTAAAAGATGTAGAAGTGGAAATTATGGCTAGTAGTTAGGCTGACCAGATTTATTAACGAACCGCAAAGGACACAAAGAGCGCGTTCGCGCAGCGTCTCGCAGAGAAGGAAGAAAAATGAGTGAGTTATTGAGCAATTTTAATGTGAGTGATTTTCTCACGAGTATGGTGTCTAGTGACCTGAATATAGTTACTGGAACAGTATGGTTAGTTATCGCAACAATTATTTCGATGATTGGCGGTGCAATTGGCGGCATGATATTAGCAGGTAAAGATATTGGTTATTCTTTTTCGGCAATGTTAGGGGCGTTATTTGCTCCGGCTGGCGCGATTCCCGCGATACTTTTAGGTTTTGCTTTATTAACCTTATTAAACAATTATTAGGAGGAAATATGATTGAATTAGGTTGGTTTTCGGCTAAGTTATTTTTCCGGGGTAAGCTATTACGTGAACCTATGTATTTTGTGCAACAAACTGGCATTGGCATTAGTGTTGGTTTGCTATCACTACTAGCACTTGCTCAAGCCGAAATTCCTTTGTGTATTCCCATAACTCTATCTAGTTTAATTACAGGCGCTTTGATGCCTTTCTTACTGAAAGATTTCAAAATGAAGTAATGAATTAGTCAACAGTTCCCATCATTTCACACTTCATACTTTTATTGATGACCAACCTCGAAGAATTCATTGAAGAGATTAACCGCTTTGAGGCAATTATATCTGAGTGGGATGAAAGTCAAAGGTGTGTGGCAGTCGGTCTGAAAGGAGCGATTGAAGCTTTGCATAAAGAAGCATTGACACGGTTGATTAAAAGCCTCAAACAAGAATCTATTTCAGCTTTACGTCATGCTGCTGATGATCAAGTTGTGTATGCAGTTTTGCTATATCATGACTTAGTTAAACCACCGCTACCACCAATATTACAGCGCATTCAAGCCGCCCTTGATGAAGTACGTCCAGGGTTAAAAAGCCACAATGGAGATATAGAATTAGTTGCTTTTAAACCACCAGATACAGTAGAAGTTAGGTTAATCGGAACTTGCAGCAGTTGTCCAGCTTCTAATTTGACTTTATCTCAGGGAGTCGAACAGGCAATTAAAAATTATTGTCCAGAAATTACGCAAGTGGTTGCGGTTGGCGATCGCTCTACGGTAGATAATACCAATACTGGTTTAACTACTCCTTTTCCGCCCACAATTACAACTGCTTGGGTGAGGGTAGCAACAGTAGAACAAATTCCTGATGCGGGGATATTTGTCAGCAAAGTTGGCGGACATTCACTGATTTTATATCGTCAAGGCGATCGCATTACCTGTTACCGCAACGCTTGTTCTCATCTCGCATCACCACTGGACGGCGGAAAGGTAGAAAATGGCATCATCACCTGTCCTACTCACGGGTTTCAATATCAACTAGATACAGGGAAATGTTTAACTGCTGATGTCCCTTTACACTCCTATCCAGTTCAAATTAAAGGTGATAAGGCGTTTGTCAAAATTTCCCGATAATCAGGAACCCTTACATTCACATTAGGACTTACACATAAAAACGAAAAAGCAAGGGTTGAGGAGAGGGTGTAGAGGCGAAATCAAGTCAAAAGTCAAAAATTCTCTTACTTTTGAACTTTGAATTTTGATTTCTCCGTAGGGGTGTATGTCTCCAAAGCCCCACCCCTGATACCCTTTCGCCTCTAAACCCCATCTCCACAAACAATCTTGCTGCGTAAGTCCTGAGTTAATATCAATCAATAGCCGCTATGCTTATATTATATATTTGTGAAATTTTCACAAATATATAGTTTAGTATGCAGAGGTTACTATGCTCATAGAGTTTAGTGTTGGTAATTACCGTTCTTTTAAGGATAAAGTTACCTTTAGCATGGTTGCGGCTAACATTGTTGCCAAAGATAAGCAACTTGATGATAACAATGTTTTTGCAGTTGATGACGAGTTGAAATTACTTAAAAGTGCGGCAATTTATGGTGCTAATGCTAGTGGAAAGAGTAATCTAGCAAAAGCCATGAACTTTATGAAGTGGTTTATGATTAACTCTTCTAAGGAAACACAAAGCACAGAAAAAATTAGAGTGGAGCCTTTTAGATTAAGCACAGAAACCGAAACACAACCATCTTTATTTGAAATTGTCTTTTTATTAAAAAACAAAAAGTATAGATATGGATTTGAAGCCAATCAAGAAAGAGTTGTTTCTGAGTGGCTATTTTACGTTCCTAATAAAAGAGAAACTCGGCTGTTTGAAAGAGTGAATAATGGGAATACTGATAAAATCAATTTATCTAAAACCTTTAAAGGTGAGGGTATTCATCCAAAAACTAGACGCAATGCACTTTTTTTATCAGTAGCTGCTCAATTTAATGTAGAAATTGCTGAAATAATATTAAATTGGTTAACAACAAAGCTTCAGATTGTATCAGGTTTAGAAGACAAGAATTACTTGGATTATACAATAGACAGTTTATCTAAAGAAGATAGTTCTAAAAGAGAAATTGTCCAACTAATAAAACAACTAGATTTGAGTATTAAAGAAATCAAATTAATTAAATCTATAATTCATGGAAATATTGATTATTTATTCACAATAATCAAGACTGGACATAACAAGTTCGATACAGAGGGTAATTCTGTCTCTATAGAATTATTTGATTTAGATAGTCAAGAATCAGAAGGAACTCAAAAAATATTTTTTATTGCTGGACTTTTAATCAATACTCTTAAAGAGGGTAAAGCTTTAATATTTGATGAATTTGATGCTAGGCTGCATCCTTTAATTAGCAAAGCAATTGTTACATTATTTAACTCTAATGAAACGAACTATCATAATGCACAATTAATATTTATGACACATGATACTAATTTACTCACCAATAAACTCTTCCGTAGAGATCAGATTTGGTTTACTGAAAAGAACAAATATGGTGCAACAGATTTATATTCATTAGTAGAATTTAAAATCCGCAATGATGCCTCATTTGAAAGTGATTATATTAAAGGCAGATATGGCGCAATTCCATACATTGGTGATTTAAGTCAACTCTTTGGTGAGCCTGATGCCTAGAAAAGACTCAAGAAAAGCATCATCTCGTGGCTATGCTGATAGAAAAGTTGAAACAAAAGAACCATTTGATAGGTTTTTAATAGTTTGTGAAGGAAGGGAAACCGAACCGAAATACTTTAAAAGCTTTCCTGTTGCTGGGGATGTAAAGGATATGAGTAAGATTTTAGGATTAGGTGTTAATCCTAGCAAACTAGTGGAAAAGACAAAAGAATTAAAAGCTCAAGGAGATTACGATCAAGTTTGGTGTGTATTTGACCGAGATGATTGGCCTAAGCAAGATTTTAATAATGCAATTGCTAATGCAGAAAGAGAGGGATTCAAAGTTGCTTACTCTAATGAAGCTTTTGAGCTATGGTACGTTTTACATTTTGAATTTCTTAACACTGGGCTTCCTCGAAATGATTATATTAATAAGTTAAATACATTTCTGAACAAGAAGTACAAAAAGAATAGTTTAACAATATATGAGGAGCTAGAAAGTCGACAAGCTATTGCCATTAAAAATGCTAAAAAAATTATGAAACAATATGATCCTCCCAATCCAGAAAGTGATAATCCTTCAACAACAGTACATTATTTAGTTGAAGAGCTAAATAAATTTATTAGATGATAGTTCACTATTTTAATCAGGTGGGCATTGCCCACCACAAGTTTCTACACCTTAAACTTTTCAGTAATTCGCTTCATCGCTTCTTCGACATTTTCCCGGCTGTTGAATGCGGAAATGCGGAAGTAGCCTTCACCCGCAGCGCCAAAGCCAGAACCAGGTGTACCAACTACATTGCAAGTATGCAGCAATTTATCAAAGAAATCCCAACTCGATAGTCCATTGGGAGTTTTCACCCAAACGTAAGGCGCATTGACACCGCCATAAACTGCGAGTCCGGCGGCGGTGAGTTTTTCTCGAATAATTTTGGCATTTTCCAAATAGAAACTCACCAAAGCCTTGGTTTGAGCTTGTCCATCTTCAAAATAAACTGCTTCCGCACCCCTTTGCACAATGTAAGATACACCGTTGAACTTGGTGGACTGGCGGCGGTTCCACAGTTTCCACAGTTCCACATCAGAACCATCTGCGGCTTTGGCTGTTAAGGTTTTGGGTACAACAGTTAAAGCACAACGAGTTCCGGTAAAGCCTGCATTTTTAGAAAAAGAACGAAATTCGATCGCACAATCTCGCGCACCTGCAATTTCATAAATAGAATGAGGTAAGCTCGGATCTGTAATATAAGCTTCGTAAGCTGCATCAAAGAAAATAATTGAACCGTTGGCTTTGGCGTAGTCTACCCAAGCTTTGAGATGTTCTTTGGTTGCAGTTGCACCAGTGGGGTTATTGGGGAAACAAAGGTAAATTAAATCAACTTTTGCCTGCGGAATTTCCGCCGTGAAGTTATTTTCTGCTGTCACAGGCAGATATACTAAGCCTGCAAACTCACCTTTATCGTTAGCTGCGCCTGTATGACCCGCCATCACATTAGTGTCTACATATACAGGATACACAGGGTCAGTTACAGCAATGACGTTGTTGTTACCAAAGATATCGAGAATATTACCAGTGTCGCACTTGGAACCATCAGAAATAAAGATTTCTGACGCATCGATGTCTGCGCCGCGTGCTTGAAAATCCTGAGCCGCAATTTTTTCCCTTAACCAAGCATAACCTTGTTCTGGCCCGTAGCCTTTAAAAGTTGCGCGATCGCCCATTTCTGCCACAGCTTTAATCATCGCTGTGCGGCACGCTTCTGGTAAAGGTTCGGTAACATCGCCAATTCCCAAACGAATAACTTTAGCATCAGGGTTAGCTTCCGCAAAAGCATTTACCCGCCGCGCAATTTCCGGGAACAGATAACCAGCCTTCAACTTCAGGTAGTTGTCGTTAATCGTCGCCATATTAGATAGTGAAATACGCACTACAACAGCTTACAGCTAATTGCTCTTGACTATGCCTAGTACAATAAGGCAAAAGTAAAAAGGCAAAAGTAAAAAGAAATAATGACTGTACCACAAGCCTTTTAGCAATTTCTTATGGTCTGTTTATTTACGCCGACCTGTACTAGCTTGATATCCTGGAAGACAAAATGCGACTAACCAAATCTGTGTACCCAGACTCGCCTCAAATCAAGAAAATTAACACTCTCTTACTCTCTGCGCCTCCGCGTCTCTGCTTGCAATAAATTCCTCCCTAATCCTTCACCGCCCCCAGCGCCTTCAAACTTAATATCTCCGCCTGAGTTAACCCCTTTACATCCTTAATCTTCAACCCCGCATATAACTGATGGCTAAAAGTAGCAATACACTCCCCAGTCTGCACATCCCACAGTTTCACCGTCCCATCACTACTACCACTAGCTAAGGTGAGATTATCCCCACTCCAGGCGACTGACCTAACCCCACCTTCATGACCAGCCAAACTCAGGCGACACTCCCCAGTCTGCACATCCCACAGTTTCACAGTCTCATCACTACTACCACTAGCTAAGGTGAGATTATCCCCACTCCAGGCGACTGAGTTAACCCCACCTTTATGACCAGCCAAACTCAGGCGACACTCCCCAGTCTGCACATCCCAC
>NZ_JACJSE010000020.1 GCF_014698045.1 Aulosira sp. FACHB-615 | reverse complement strand
TGAAATGCCTGAGCCTATTTTATTAAGTCAGATTTTTGCCAAGCTTACTTCTTTAGGACGTATTCATCCCGTTTCTACAGGTGTTGAACCCTCGTAAATTGGCTACGGTATTGGACTTACGCACAAAGTTTGTCTGTGGTGAATGGGTTTAGGGGTGTGGGGTGTATTGGTGTGCAGAAGCCATAAACTCTTCTCCATTCCTAAATAACTTATTGATGGGAATTTACCTGTAACCTATCACCTGCTCTAACCTTTTTATCAAAGCCCTAGAATAGTGATGACAACTGCTTTGAGTCATATCTACCAGTGAAAGCCCCTACTAGCAATTTAGAACCAACTCAGTCGCGTAAGGCAGATCATATCCGTATCTGTTTAGAAGAAGACGTTCAGTGCCGTGAAATTACCAATGGATTGGAAAGTTATCGTTTTAGCCATTGTTGTTTACCAGAAATCGATCGCAACGATATTGATATCAGCACCAATTTTTTAGGCAAGTACCTAGTAGCACCATTACTCATTTCTTCCATGACTGGTGGAACTGAGGAAGCGGGAATCATTAACCGACGTTTAGCGGAAGTCTGTCAGCACTACAAGTTGGCGATGGGTGTCGGTTCTCAACGGGTAGCTGTAGAAAAACCCCAGGTGGTTGATACTTTTGCGATGCGTAAATATGCGCCGGATGTTTTGTTGTTTGCCAATGTGGGTGCTGTGCAACTGAACTATAAGTATGGTTTAGATGAATGTCTGCGAATCATCGATATGCTAGAAGCTGATGCGTTGATTCTGCACATTAATCCTCTGCAAGAGTGCATTCAACCTAGAGGGGATGTGAATTTTCGCGGCTTAATTGACAAAATCGCTAATTTATGTAGTAAGTTAAATGTACCGGTGATTGCGAAAGAGGTAGGTAATGGTATTTCCGGTGCAATGGCGGAAAAATTGATGGCGGCTGGAGTGAGGGCAATTGATGTTGCTGGTGCGGGGGGTACTTCTTGGGCAAAAGTGGAGGGTGAACGGGCAGAAAATGACTTGCAACGCAGGTTAGGCAGAACATTTGCAGATTGGGGCATCCCAACAGCAGAATGTATTACAAGTGTACGCGCGATCGCACCGGATATTCCCTTAATTGCCTCTGGTGGCTTGCGTCATGGCTTAGATGTTGCCAAAGCGATCGCATTAGGTGCAGATATTGCAGGTTTAGCAATGCCTTTTTTGCAAGCGGCGGTAATTTCAGAAACAGCAATTTCAGAGTTAGTAGAAGTTTTAATGGCTGAAATTGTCACAGTGCTATTTTGTACAGGGAATATTAACTTACAACAGTTAAAACATTCTGGCAGTTTACAACGCCTAAAATAAAGTCAGGAGTTAAGCGTCAGAGGTAGGATTTAATACGCAGCCCAATTCCAAAAAGAGTTTAGCTGTTGTAGTCAATCACTCACCATCAGTCCAATAATTCCTGAACGCTAAAAGTCTCCAGAGTTTTCTGGAGAGACAATCTAAAATCTAAAATTGATAGACTAATGACTAATTTTGTTAAACAAACTGCTGCCAGTGTGATTGGTAGCTTACTAGGGTTATTTATTTTCTTTGGGATTGGGACTACAGGGCTATTTTTACTCCTATTTGCGATCGCAGCTACTCAAGAGGTGAGTCCAGTAGTCAAAAATAAGTCTGTGTTAGTGTTTGACTTATCTTTGAATATTACCGATCGAGAACCAACTGCGGGTGAAGAATTACAAAGAACATTATCCGGGACTCCAGAAGACAGAATCACACTCCGCAAAGTTCTAGATGCAATTAACCAAGCCAAACAAGATCCAAAAATTGTTGGTATATATATAGATGGTAGTAATAGTTCCGGGGGAAATTTAGGCTTTGCTTCCCTGAAAGAAATTCGCAAAGCTTTAGAAGAATTTCGCGCCGCCGGGAAAAAAGTAGTTGCTTATGGTCAAGATTGGGGTAAAAAAGAATATTATCTCAGTTCTGTGGCTGATACCGTAGTTCTCAATCCCTTGGGTGCAATAGAAATCAATGGTTTGGGTAGCCAACCAATGTTCTTAAGCGGTGCATTGCAAAAGTTTGGTATTGGTGTACAGGTTGTGCGAGTTGGCAAATTTAAAGGCGCTGTTGAACCATTTATTCTCAACAAACTCAGTCCAGAAAACCGCGAACAAACCCAGAAACTACTGGATGACGTGTGGAGCGAGTGGCGAACTACAGTAGGTACAAGCCGCAAAATTAACCCGCAAAAATTGCAAGCGATCGCCGATAATCAAGCCATAGTCGAAGCACCAGCAGCGAAAACCAATGGTTTAGTTGATCAAGTTGCATACCATGATCAAGTAGTTGCAGACTTGAAAAAACTCACCGATAGCGATCAAAATGAGAAAAATTTCCGCCAAGTTGACATTCTAGAATACTCCCAAGTTATTAATAAATCTCTCAAAGCCGAACAAGCATCAAAAAACCAAATTGCTGTAGTCTATGCCGAAGGCGAAATTGTTGATGGTAGCGGTGATAATGAACAAGTAGGTGGCGATCGCTTTGCTAAAATCTTCAACAAAATCCGCCAAGATAAAAATATTAAAGCCGTTGTTTTAAGAATTAATAGTCCTGGTGGTAGCGCCACAGCCGCCGAAATCATGCAACGGGAAATTCGCTTAACCCATGAAGTTAAACCTGTAGTAGTATCTATGGGTGATGTCGCCGCTTCTGGTGGTTATTGGATTGCAAGTGACTCTAGCCGAATTTTTGCCGAACCAAATACCATCACTGGCTCAATTGGTGTATTTGGTATCCTATTCAACGGACAAAAACTAGCAAATGATAATGGTATCACTTGGGATGTAGTCAAAACAGCCCGCTACGCCGATGCTCAAACTGTGGCTCGTCCCAAATCACCCCAGGAGATAGCACTGTATCAACGTAGCGTCAACCGAATTTACAGCATATTCCTCGATAAAGTTGCCAAAGGACGCAAATTACCAGAACAAAAAGTTGCCGAAATTGCTCAAGGTAGAATTTGGTCTGGTGTAGCTGCAAAACAAATTGGTTTGGTAGATGAAATTGGTGGACTGAATGCGGCGGTGAAATACGCAGCCGAAAAAGCCAATTTAGGCAACAATTGGCAGTTAAAAGAATATCCTAAAGAAAATAGCCTCAACGAAATTTTATTTGGTAAAGCCGTGGAAGAAGCCAGCACAGCTTTAAAAATCCAGGGACAACAACAAATCAAAGCCACCAACCCTCTCACCGCAGAATTCCAAAAACTGCAACAAGAATTAGAGATATTTCAAAGCATGAATGATCCTAATGGGGTTTATGCTCGTTTGCCGTTTAATTTAAAAATCGAGTAAGTAATTGCTATACGGATAAACCAAGTATCTTTGATGTTAAACTGCCATTGGTTGAAGTTTCCAATGTCAATGGACTGACAAAGTTTTTGATGTCTAGCCACAAGCCTTTCGGGTGAAATATCTACCTCACTCCCAGGGAAGCTATACAGAAAGTCTCAGCATTTGCCTGGGTATGACTCATCCTTTCGCAGCGCAGCTTTACAGTTACGCATCTACCCCCAACTATCCTCTATGAAAAATCTCGCTTTACTATCTACTACAGCCTTGACTGTTTCGGGATTGGTTTTCGGAACCATGCAAGCTGTCTCTGCTGCCACTTTAAATTGGGAATGGAGTTATTTTGGTTCTGGTATAACAGCACGCGGTAAATTCATTACTAATGACACTCCTGACAATTTCGGTTTTTACGAGATTTTGGAAATCAGTGGCACACGTAATAATGAAACAATTACTGGTTTGCAACCTGCGGGGACTCCCATACCTGGCAACGAACCTTTTAACGTGGACAATTTAATTAGTTTGAATAGTCAGCAGTTAACAGGTGACGGTTTTGGTTATTCCACATCATCAGGAAACTATGCTAGTCCGTTTTTTGCTAGTTTTCTGCCCATACCGGGTTATTTAGAGGTTTTTTCAGCACCGCCGTTTGTGTTGGGGTCTTTGGGGACAGAAGATAGTGAATCAGCCGTTGTTTTTTCAGCCAGAATTATCTCTATTCCTGAATATACGTCCATTTTGAGCTTACTTGCTGTTGGCACTCTTGGCCTAGTATCAGCATCTAAACGCCAGCAATCACTACAATTGACTGAACAGAAACATGCAAAAGCTTTACGGTGATGGAAGCTAGTTCTTGCTCCGATGAGGTTCATAGCAAAATGCCCTGGTTTGTCAAAATAGAGTCAGGAAAAGTCGATAAAACCATCTTTGACCAATATATACCTGCCCACAAAGCATTCGTACAGGATTTAATTGCCAAAGGACATCAAGCTAAAACAGGCTATTGGGCAAAAATGGGAGGCGGGATGTTGCTGTTTGAAGCTGCTTCTCTGGATGAAGCTCAAGCTATTATTGCCCTAGACCCCTTGGTTAAAAACGGTTGTGTTGACTATCAGCTTTACGAGTGGAAAATTGTGGTTGAGTAAGAAACACTGACGAACTTTTAGTGTTCAGGACTTACGCACCAATATTGTCTATGAAGATGGGGTGTAAGGGTGTAAGGGTTTGAGATACATACACCCCTATACCCTCACCAAAATCCTTAATTTTTCGTTTTTATGCGTAAGTCCTAGTGTTATTATTTTCTTGAGGCTCGGATCTATGCGACTAAAACACCTAAACCTTGTCAGAACGTGAAAGTAGCAGCAATCAAGGATGCTTGTAGTAGGCGTAGTCTCCGGGCTGACCTGTTTTTGGGTCTGTGTTAACTACCAGCTTGACGAAGAAAAAAATGTGGTTGAGTAGGACACACTTACGAACTTTTAGTGTTATTATTTCATTAGACCTGGATCTATGCGACTGCAACGCCTAAACCTTGTCAGAACCGGAAGGTAGCAGCAATACGGGATGCTTGTAGTAGGCGTAGTCTCCGGGTCGCCCTATTTTTTAGGAGCGATCAGCAGCAATGCCCGGTTTTGGAGATATTGTACAAAAAGCTTTTTACCTCGGTGTTGGGTTGGCTTCTTACGCAGGTGAGAAAGCTGGAGGAAAAGTAGCAGAATTGCGATCGCAAGTCCAAAAACTGGCAGATGAAATGGTAGCGCGGGGCGAAATGAACACAGAAGAAGCCCGCCGCTTCGTTGAGGATATGATGAAGCAAGCGCAACAGCCACAAACACCCACTGCTGATACTACTGAAAAAACAACTCCTTCTGAACCTCGTCGCATCGAAATCCTAGAGGAAGATGAAGAGCCAACTGTAAAAGAGACCTCAACTGAAAATGTGGATGACTTGCGTAGCCAAGTGCTAAAACTGCAAGAAGAATTAAAAAGACTGCAACGCGATTAATAAACGGCAGTTTGTTTTTACCTTCAGCATCAGCAGCAAATAGTACTATAACTCAGATATCACCCAGGAAGTTGATAACATACATTGCCTAGAATGTATTTATGTACTTCAATTGGGGTGGTTGTTAGCATCCTAATTTTATAGCCAGTAAGAGCGTCAATTTTATGGAAGAGTGGCAAAAAGATTTAATGGGAATCGTAGAAACAGTGGCAGAGGAAGTCGAACGCTTCTTTCAAGGAATGAATGATATGGTTGATAGCTTTTTTGACCTCACAGAAGAATTGACTGAGCAAGTACAAAGTAACATTGCCGCCGACGTAGAACAATACTTACAAGAAATATCTGCACCCTTCCTAGAAATTTATTGGGAACTAGAAGATGTAGTTGCAGATGCAGATCCGGGGTTTCCTTACTCAGTGGAACCCACACCAGAACAAAATCCTGCTTGTGTGGGTTGTACTAACTATCATGGTCAAGTTTATGGTGGCAACTTACTAGTCTGCGCTATGCACCCCCACGGTTGGGATGATCAAAACTGTCCTGACTGGGAACAAGAGTAAAAATAAGGCAAAAGGTAAAAGTCAAAAATCAAAGAATTTTTATCTTAATCAGCTTTTCGCCTATTATTGTTGAGGCGATAGATGACCAAGGATAATTGACCCATGACCCAGGAAGCATCAGAAGTAAAGTATGGTGAACGCAACATTGCGGAAGGTAATTTAATTACCTTTCCCAATCCGCGATTAGGTAGGCGATATGATATCAACATTACCTTGCCGGAATTTACCTGTAAATGTCCGTTTTCTGGCTATCCAGACTTTGCCACAATTCACATTACATACATACCAGATGAACGGGTAGTAGAATTAAAGGCATTGAAGCTTTACATTAACAGTTATCGCGATCGCTATATCTCCCATGAAGAATCTGCCAATCAAATTTTAGATGACATGGTTGCAGCTTGTGATCCGCTAGAAATTACTGTTAAAGCCGATTTTGCCCCTAGAGGTAACGTCCATACAGTTATTGAAGTCAGACATCAAAAAGCATCAGCGCATTAAATCGCTAATGCTTATACTCAGTTGCAGTTAAAGATAGTAAGTGGGAGTAGGGAGTAGGGAGTGGGGAGTAGGAATACTATTCCTGAAAGCAACTTAGTATTTAATAACACGGAAAATCAAGGGTGTGGGTTAGGGTAAAGAGGTATCAGTGTTTAAAATGCCTACCCCTTTAAACCCATTCTCTACAGACAACCTTTATCCTTAAGTCTTGAACTATGAACGACGACGGCGACGCAACTTCAGCATTCCCAATGCGCCTAAGCCCAAAATTGGGAGTGTGGCGGAAGGTTCTGGTACAGCAGAGGCTTTGAGATTATCTTTACCAAAGTCAACAACAAAAATTGTGTCGTTGTAATCTTTATCGCCACCATTGCGTAAATCTTCAAAACCCATCATCAGATAATTGCCAATCTTCCAAGCCATTACGTGTTGTAAGCCATCAGGGTTAAGGCTGGCATCTGCACCATAAATATCACCATTTTTTGGTGTGGCGCTGTATCCATCAGATTTGAGTAAGAAATTCAGCTGTGTACCAGCTTTAAAATTACCCAAATCTACAAAATCACCGATATCTAAAACACCATCTTTATCGCCTCGTTCGCACTTATTCTTGGTGCTGTCGCAAGAGACATTTTCAAAAATCATACCGTTATTGTATTGTTCACCCCGAATGGATTCATA
The DNA here is from genome assembly GCF_014698045.1 of Aulosira sp. FACHB-615. Taxonomy (GTDB): domain Bacteria; phylum Cyanobacteriota; class Cyanobacteriia; order Cyanobacteriales; family Nostocaceae; genus Nostoc_B. The sequence goes on along the minus strand of NZ_JACJSE010000020.1, from coordinate 105,751 downwards.
GGCTAACTGGTTTTTATAAGTAGCGCCTTCATTCAGGAACCAAACACGTACATTGTGCTTTTGTTTCAAAAATAGTTGAGAAAAGTCTACTTGCTGTGCTTGGACTTTATCTGCGGCGATCGCCACACCTTCTTTTTGTACTAAAGCTTGAAACTGGGGAAGTATAGATAAGAAATTTTTGTCTTCTGCTTTATCTGTGACAGAGAGACGCTTCATTGTACTCCAGTCACTAGCCTTTTTGGCGGCTTCTTGTGCCTCTACGGAATACTTAGCTGCATTATCAGCATCTAATTTAGCTTGATTTCTTGCATCTTCAGCATCTTTAACTTGTTTATCAGCACTTGCAGTGACAGTTTGCAGTTGTTGACTAGCTTGATTTCTAGCTTGTTCTGCTGTACCGCGCTTACTTGTAGCATCATTCAGCTTGGTATTTGCAGAATTAAAAGTTTTAGTCGCGTCATTCAGCTTGGTATTTGCAGAATTAAAGGCTTTAGTCGCGTCATTAACAGCTTTTTGTGCTGCACTTCTTTGCGCTGGAGTTGCAGATGAGAGGATGGTGTTCGCATCTGCTAAAGCCTTAGTAGCGGCATCATAGACTGTTTTAGTATCAGTTAAAGTCTTATTGGCTGCATCATACGCTGCTTTGGCTGCAATAAAATCTCTATCTGCCTTTTGAAATGTCTGTTCAGCAGAAGTTAAAACCTTAGCAGCATCTTGTTTAGCTTTTGTTGCAACTTGTGTGGTTTTTGTTAATGCAGCTTCAACTTTTTTGAGAGTATCTGCACTGTCTTTCGCCTTTTGAGCAGCTATGGGAGCTTCCTTGATGGCTTCTTGAATGGTAGTTGTCGCACTCGCTGAAGCTATACCGGAAAGTGAGTAAGTTAAAGTAGCAGCAGCAATCAGTCCAAAGCGGATTCTGTTCATGTTTTTCATAGATATTGATATGCACCTAGTTTTGATTTCTTTTAATCAAGTAATGAAATTTCAATCATTCACTTGCTCACCGTTGGAAAAAACTGGTTGTATGGGAGCTACTTTTTTTCGGGTAACTACTTTGTATCCTATTAAGATTTTTAACGTCGATAGTTAACAGTTGTTTTTGCCAAGTCTTTATAACGAAATATCAATCGAGCGAACAGATATGAGAATATGGGGCTGATTGTTATCTGGTAAAAAATTTTAGTTATCCAAAACTGGTAAAAATACAGATAATATGAGGGGATAGTTTTGAGGATAAGACCTTCATCTCAGTAGAGATGAAATTACTATATGAATTAATCGATATGATAATAAATAAAACTCTATAAACCCAATGACTGTAATACTGGATTTATAAAGTAGGCTTAAAATTTAGGCGTAACTTAGTTTCTCTAAAAATCATTTTTGCTAAGATATAAGAGCAAAATTACAAAATATTTCTGATAATTATCTGAATAATAATAAATTTGGGCTATATGAAAGCCTCAAAAAATAGAATTAGCTGTGATTCTCAGTAGTAAATAATATTTCTCTGCACACTAAAAAATATAAAAGCTGAATAATTACAGTGAAGATACAGAGAAAATCACTATATTTATTCAGCCTTCATAATTTATGTACGTGTTGATTTTAGTGGAGAGATAATGAAAAGGGTAAAAAGTTAAAATTTACCCCACTGCTGCTGTTGATTGCGAATTTAGTCCATTTAAAATCTCCAACACTTCTTTTTCAAAAGCAACTTGAGCGCGATTAGTTTTACCACCAACATACAAGCGATCGCCTTTTTGTAATGCCCAAATTTGCGAATGGGAGAAGTAACTCATTACCACACCCGTCATCAAAATGGCAAAACCACCATAAACAATGGGAATACCAGGGTCAGATTTGATTTGTAAGCCAGTACTACCAATCACTTCTAAGATTTTGAGTTTCGTACCGTTGACATCGGCCGCCATCCCAGACCGCACTGTTGTAATTAACTGACCTTTGCTGTCATAAATTAACATCATGCCTTGCAAGTCTTTGGCAATCAAAGACACACCCTCACTCAAATCGGGTTTAGTAGGTATCCAAGTTCCCCACATCCTACCTTGTTGGGGACTGGTATTTAACGCCGCCATTGGTAATTGAAACACCGGACTGTTATTGAATTGGAACCGGACACCAGAAATTCCCCAATCGGCTTGATAGAAGGTTACGCCACGATAACGCAGAGGTTGGTTAACGAAAATTGTCTTGCGGTCAACTTCTTTACCGTCATTATCTAACACAGACATATCGGAATAAAATTGGTCAATACTGCCAGAGGGTGTGTATTCAATCCAAAAGCGATTTACCCGCACAGACCAATCTTTTAAGTGTTTGGTATTTGCCCAAGGGCCAGCATTGAGGATATTTGCTACCTGAAAGCGATCGCCACTAGGAATTTTTTCTTGGGCGGTAAATCCAGTCATGGAACCCCAAATGCCGCCTAACAGAATCATCACAATCCCAATGTGTACAATAATTGGGCCGATACGTCCAATTATGCCTTTACGGGCGTAGAGAATATTGTCTTTGTCTTGAAAAATTTTATAACGACGGTTTTGCAATAAGGGAGCGAGGGAATCTAAAGAAGCAGTATCTAATTCTGCACTTAAGGCTAATTTTTGGAATTGTCGGGGTTCTTCGTAATATTTCCAACGTTGGGCAGCTTTTAAGGCTGGTAACTGTCTGGTGAAAGTACAAGCAGTTAAACTGCTACCAAACAAGATGAGTAACGCACTAAACCACCAAGTATGATAAACATGATTTAAACCAACTATTAAGATGACCTTCCAGGTTAGGAAACCAAACAAAGCTGGATGTTCTGGGTAGTTAGTGCGATAGAAGCTGGCTGACTCGTCTTGTTCTATGACCGTGCCGCTAACGCTGAATAAGGCAATGATTAATAATAAGGCGATCGCTAATCGTAAGTCTGTCAGTACAGGTAAAATCTCCTGACGCACAAATCGCCAAGGTGCTGACCACCAACTTGATGTTGTGGATGTGGACGCTGAATTATCTAAAGTCATGGGTTACAAACTGCCAAAGGGAATGCGAGAAATCAAAGAAAAAACACCAAATCCTACCAATAGCGCCCCGCTAACCGGGTTAATCCAACCAGACCAACGACGCAACTCCAGCAGTTTTTTGATTGCAGCAGTAAAAGTACCCGCCAAAATTAAAGGGGCTACATACCCTGCTGTATAAGACAGTAACAAAACAGCGCCTAAAATTAAGTCTTTTGTGCTGGCAACCCAAGTCAGTAAACTTGCTAAAACCGGGGTACTACAAGGAGAAGCCACTAAACCAAAAGTTAAGCCAATTGAATAAGAACGCACTCCCGGAGGTAAATCTTGAGAAATCCAATTTGTCTCGCCCAAAGAAGGAAATTGTAAGGGCAATGCTTCGAGCAAGTTCAGCCCCATAATAATGGCGATGATACTGACAATAATGGGTAAACCAGATCCAATTTGTCCGTAAACTTTGCCGACTAAACCAGCTATGATCCCCATTCCAGCCAGGGTAGTTGCCAATCCTAATGCAAACCAAGTAGACTGGGCTGCTGCTTGTAGACGACTTTTCGCCTCATAGCCGCCGATATAGCCGATGGTAATTGGTAGCATCGACAACATACAGGGAGTTAAGCTGGTGAGTAAGCCAGCCAGAAAAATAATCCCCACACTCAACAAACTTAAGTGTGTGAGTTGGTTAGCAACTACATTGTTGGCAAATTGTTCGAGTTGATAAATTTGAGTTTGTAAAGTCTCCAGCATAGAAATTTTTAATGTGGAAATGCTTGATATGCTTGAATTCTAGCTTACTTCACAGGCTTAGGGAAAAAGAAGCAGAGGTACATTTAGTTGAGGTTAGATGTTAAAAAAGACGTTGCAGTGCAACGTCTTTTTCACTTTACCCTAATCAGTGCTGTACACTGAGCGAAGTCGAAGTGTACAGCACTACTCATTGCATTAAAATTTGCCGAGTTAGAATACTCATCACCTCATCTGGATTGTCGGTTGGAAGCAGTGGACTCCAATCTGCAACATTAGCGTAGCCCAGCAGATGCAAGTGGTGAATGGTACTGGTGACAGCTTTGGGAGAACCGATGAGCAAATGTTTGATTGGTTCTCTGTGGGGAAATGGCTGTGGTGCGAATTGCTTGCGGCTGGGGGAATTGGCATTTGCGCCTAAGAACTGCGCTAATTTGGATTGGGCAAATTGTAGTAAATATGCAATCATGGGGTTGAAACTCCAGGTTTGGGTTTTTATAAAAGCGATCGCCGCCTTCTTGCCGGAATTACGCGATCGCTTTTATTTCAGTTTTGGGTTTAGATAAGGGCGATCGCTTGTTTCTGGATGGAATTGGGCGATCTGCTTTATCATGCCTTTATATTAAAGTATAAATTTATACTTTTCAAGCACTAATGCAAAAATTTTTCTAGATAAAAATAATGTTGAATTAAGCTAACATTAGCAGCATTTATTAATATAATGATCGTGAATTGTGAGCATTTATTTACTGTATAATAGAATCAATATTCTATCGAGTCAGGAGAAAATTTTATGCTGACAAACAAGAATAACAAAACATTATATGAACAAGATTTTTATTTGTGGACACAAAATACAGTAAAACTTTTGCAGGAAGGAAAACTGGAACAATTAGATATTACGAATTTAATTGAAGAAATTGATAGTATGGGGCGGAGTGAAAAGAAAGAACTAAAAAATCGTCTAATAATCTTAATTGAACATTTATTAAAGCTCCAATTTTGGACAGCCGAAAAAGATGATAACTCTAGAGGGTGGCGTAATACTGTTGTTGAGCAAAGACGACAAATAATTTATCTTCTAGAAGATAGTCCCAGTTTAAAATCTGTTTTAGAGGATGTATTTCTAGATTGCTATACAAATGCCAGAAACGATACCATTAGAAAATATCAACTTAACTCAGAATTATTCCCCAAAGAATCGCCTTTTTCGGTAACTCAGATTCTTGACGCAGATTTTATCCCTTAATTTTAGAGCGATCGCTAAACGCCCAGCTTAAAGGTATACCTTGATTTCGGAACGAGCGATCGCCTTGTTATTAAGTATTTAGATATAGACTGATAAAATTAATCTCGAAATAATTCCCATATTTAAATATTTCTGTGAAACGCGACTCTATTTATTACCAAATTTTCAAGCGGTTTACTGCGTTAATATTTGAACTCGTTGATAACCGTCCTGCACAGGCGCAAGACTATCGATTTGAGTCAGTCGAATTAAAAGAAACCGCCTTTCGGATTGATGGTGTTTTCTTACCACCAGAAGATGCAACACCCAAAGTCATCTTTTTTGCTGAAGTGTAATTTCAGAAAGATGAAGGTCTTTATCATCGGTTTTTTACCGAATCGCTCACCTATTTGTACCGCAATCAATCTCAATACGATGATTGGTATTGCGTGGTAATATTTCCATCACGCTCTTTAGAACCAAACGATAAAAGAACCCATCGCATATTTTTAAACAGCGACCAAGTTCAGTGCATTTATTTGGATGAGTTAGGTACTTCTGATACTCTGCCAATAGGCATCAACTTAATACAGTTGACAACCGCATCCTCCGAAACAATGGCAGAACAAGCCAAGCAACTAATTCAACGGGTAAAATTAGAAGAAACAGGCAAACTACCAAAAACCGAAATCATCGAAATTATTACGACAATTGCTGTTTACAAGTTTTCATCTTTGAGTCGAGAGGAAGTAGAAGCTATGCTAGGACTGACTTTAGAACAAACAAGAGTATATCAGGAAGCAAAAGCGGAAGGTCGAGAAGAAATTTTGAAAGTTGCTGTCCCACTGTTACTGAAAAGTGGGATGAGTGTAGAACAGATTGCTCAACAATTTAATGTTGCTGTGGAATCTGTGGAGAAATATAGGTAAGATTACCTGTGATGAGTTATGGCGATCGCACTTCATCTTACCTAGAATTAGCAAAGATTCGTTCTGTACAATTGACTAAACAGCCGCCAAGAGCGATCGCCCCCAGGTTTAGCGCATCAGTAGTTTTACCAGTAGAATAGACACATAAAATTTTGCCGCTATTTGGCTTATTGATAGTGGATTTATGATAACTGTGAGCTTGAATGCTGTAGCTACTGCGATCGCAAATATTACGTATTTATTTATCTTTACATACTTTGGTTTTTTCTCGTCGTTCTACTTAACTTCCAAACAGCAAAACTCCATCGCAGCTATTTTCGCCAACTGCGACAGAGAAAAAGAAATTGAAACACCAAGGTAAAGCACAGACGAAAAGTTAATGCTTCAATGCTAAAAATGAAGCAAAATATGAGGAAATAACCTAATGTTTTTGCCTATCCTCTCCCTTGGTGCTTCCTACTGTGCTAGACAAGTTCAATATATAGTTTTTAATTTTTGGGAACAGTATTCTATCGATCAATTTTCCGGTATTGCAATCAACGACAATTTCCCCAACTCAAATCATCGGAGATTGCTGATTAATTTCACTACAAAATCCCAGGCAAAAGATTCTGATTACCGACAAAATTTGTGGGTGGGAATTGGTTTTAAACAAGGGACTTCGGCGCAGTTGATGGTGATAGCCATTGAACAAGTATTTCAAAAATATTTACTCGATGAAAGTGCGATCGCCGGAATTGCTACCATTGATACAAAAGCATCAGATACAGCATTAATAGAAATTTGCCATCAACGCCATTGGCTTTTGCAAACATTTTCCGCAGCAAAGTTATCTACTGTCATAGTCCCCAACCCATCTGCAATCATTACCACAGCCACGGGAACACCCAGTGTTGCAGAAGCGGCGGCGATTTTGGCGGCTGACAATGCCAAACTTGGTGCTAAATTATTGGTTCCAAAAAATATTTTCCGCTTATCAGAACTACCTGGGGTAGTAACTGTAGCGGTGGCGCAAGAAATTTAAGCGTGATTCAGGGAGTTGTAATTACAAGGGAGACAAGGGAGACAAGGGAGAAGGAAGTCTGGCAAATAAGCTGAACTATATTACGAAATTTAAGTCGTCTGGAAACTGTCGCCAATGAATAATGACAGCACCAACTTATACCAATTTAAGAAAAGAATGCGACAGATATAAATCAGGAAAGTCTTACTGGAGCTAGATTTCTTAATTGCGTTAGCGAGGAACGAGCGTCACGTCATTGCGAATTGCGAATTGTCATTATTTATTCAACAGCTCTGAGAAAATAATTAATCACGCTCGACACGATTGATAATACAATTGACCCCAGCAATGCGGGTAAAAAGCCTTTAATCTCAAAACCAGTACTGGGAGTAATAGCACTGGCTAACCACAGAGATAAAGCATTAATGACAAATGTAAATAACCCAAAAGTTAGTAAAGTAATGGGAAAAGCTAACAGGCGTAAAACTGGTCTAATAAAAGCATTGACCAAGCCAATAACCAATGCTGCTACCAAAGCCGCAACAAAGTTATTGACAATAAAACCATCGACAATTCTAGAGGTAATCAGTAACGCCACCGCAGTAGCCAGCCAAGTTAACAAAAAGTGTTTCATATCAAACAGGTACTACTTCCATCACATAAATTGAGTAGAGATGCCATATACCATCCCTACTGAAAACTGACATAACTACGTATTATTAGCCTATCGTTGCCCAGGCGATCGCCGCAAGAGAATGTCCCAGGTAGCGCCACCAGCTACACCATCTTCTTCTAACCCATAACGCCTTTGCAACGCTTTCACTGCGGTTTCGGTGGTGCGTCCAAAATCACCATCGACATTACCACTATTCAAAAAACCAAACCTTTGTAATTGTTTTTGCAACGTGATGACATCTTGACCACTCATCCCTAAACGTAAAATGGGATATCCTTCCGCAGTGTATTGAATTCCCGGAACTTGGCGAAAAGTAATAGTTGGTGCTGCTGGCTTTGTCGGAGTTCTGCGTTGCGTTGTGGGAGTTCTGCGGTTAACTGGTTTTGGTTCTGGTGCTAGTGTTGGTACTTGGGTGGTTCTAGTTCTGGGAGTAGCAGGTCTTGGTTCTGGTTTCGCTACAGCAGTGTTGGTAGTGCTTGGTCGAGTTGCTGACAAAGATGCAGCCGTGTTGGTAGATGCTGGTTCTTTAGGAAACAGTTTTTGCCAAGTAGCCGCATCAACTACCCCATCAGGATTTAAACCAACGGCTTGCTTGAAGCGAGAAACTGCATTTGCCGTATTTTCGTTATAAACTCCATCAACATTGCCTGAGTAAAAGCCTAAAAGCTTGAGTGCGGCTTGCAACTCCGAAACACGTTCTCCTTGGGAGCCAATTTTCAGCGTCGGACGAGAAATTGCAGCATTTGGTACAGCTTGAGCGATTTCCAAAGGTGCAGCCAATGAAACTATAGACGAAGAAGCAACAAATAAAGGCGGAGAAAATAACAGCAGTAACCAATACAACTGATTAGCACTCAAGCAGCGCAAGCCTGACCGTAACTCTAAGTACTTCAAGAAACATGCTGTTAGGCTGCCTTTCATGGAATTTACCCCCAGAATCTTCTGTTGCTAATATTACCAGCCACTGGAGTCCAGAAAAAAGCTAGTACAGCACAATATGGTGGGTTGTGGTGCGATCGCTCCAAATCCAGCGATAATTACAATACCTTAGATGAGTGAGTGCGATCGCTCCCAGTCAAGCGATAATTACAATACCCTCAAAGTAAGCAAATTCCACCCTGAATTTCTTACTAACACTAGTCACACTCAGATAAATCAATGGTTGTGAGAGCCAGTGTTGTGCATCTCTATTGCACAGTCGAAGCTGGGGAAGAAAACTGCGATCACCGCCAGTGTTTCGCAATCAAGGTGCGCGTTCGCGGCGGCTGAAAGTCTTACAGTTTAGGCAATTGAACAAATAATCTAATTTTTTTCTTAATGGGCTTTCTTACTTACGCCCAATCCATAAAGAAATCAAGGATTTTACGAATGTTTAATTGGGAGCAGTGTAGCCACAATTAGACAGTGACTATTTTTAGCTTAAAATGTCTAATCAAAAATCTAAAAAATTAACACCAGAACAGGAAGCTTTAATTTTAAATTATTGGCAGAAGTGGAGAAACATAGCATTTTCGACTGAAGCTATTAATAATAATGTATTAGAGTTTACTGAAAAAATTTATTCACTTGTAAATAAAAGAAGTCCTCAAATTATTTTGTGTAATAGCCCCTATGCAGCAATCAATGAAATGCTATTACTTAATTCTTCTCAGTGCCAATTGAATAATAATTTAGTAGGTAATATAGAAAAAATAGTCAATAAACAACTTAAAGATTTTTGGAAACAAACATTATTGAAAAAAAGCAGTTCAAATCATATAAACTATTTATTAAGAAGTTTAGATGGTGATGATTTAGAGTTTTATACTGACAATCCGTTTAACTTATTAAATATGATTCTGTCTGGGAATCAATCTGAATTGGTTTGGCGACTTTGGAGCAAGAAGATAAATTATGTATGTATTTCACCTTTTAATTGGATATACATTGCTGCCACGTTTGATTTTTTCATTTCAGAGTTGAATTGTTACTATGACCCGGATTTATATCAAGTTGTACAACAAGTATTACTGATGGGTGGAATAATATTTCCTTTTAACGGATTCTGCTTTGTCTGCGATCGCTCAACCAAACTATCCTTTGATCACGAATACCTTCTCCATGCTGAAGGAGAAGCAGCAGTTCAATTCGCTGACGGATATAGTATTTACGCATATCACGGTGTTAGGTTGCCAGACAAATATGGCAAATTACACCCAGAGGAATGGCAACCAAAATGGTTGTTAGAAGAAAAGAATGCTGAACTGCGGCGCGTGTTAATTCAAGGCATTGGTTATTCTCGAATTATTGAACAGTTACAAGCAGTTGAATTAGATTCCTGGCAAGAATACACACTTCTTAAAATTAATTCCGATATAGATATAGAACCAATTTCTTTGTTGAAAATGACCTGTCCTAGCACCCAAAGGATTCATGTATTGCGCGTACCACCGGATATTAAATCAGCACAAGATGGTATTAGCTGGATAAACTGGGGTATTGCTCCTGAAGAATTTAGTGTGCAAACTTAGGCATCTTTTTAGCAGAGTGGCAATGAGAGCAGAGTTTAATCTAAATGCTTATACTAGCTGACTTTACCCCAATGTCGGTTAACCCATATAACACGACATTAGGCTAGGCGATCGCTGTTAGTGCTTTGCAAGTTCTCTGCACTATTGAAGCTAATATCGAGTTCATAAATTGTGTTCACTTAGTAGCTTCCAAAGTATTCAAATAATTGATCAGGATTGTCTAGCCAAGCAGGAGTGTAAATTTCTGCTAGTTTTATCCCGTATTCTTGCTCATCCTCTACATCCATTCCTTGAAAGCTTACATATTCGTCCTCGCTGAGAATGTACGCCGCAAAATCCCGATTTTCAAAACCGTACAATTTACCTCCCTCCTCAAAGCAAGAGTCAGCCGTAGCATCATCAAACACCCGAAGCCTTGCCCAAGTTAATTTATTTGGCAAATCACACTCATACAGCCACCATTCAATAGCAACAATGTGTTTACTCCAGTAAAACTCTTCTTTGGTCACGATATTTGAAGCTTATTAAACTTAAAATTTAGTAAAAAAGATTTAAATGTGCTTAACAACATAATCAACAAACGCGATCGCACTCCTTGAGCTACGACCAAGCAAGGAAGTTGCGCTGCATTGGCTACTAAAAAGCATCATTTATCTGAGTTTTCGGCAAAGTCAGAAAATTTGATTCTTATTTATTGACTACTAAAGCTTGACTTCCATAGATAAAATTACAGCTTTATCAGGGTAAAGTTGAAAGTTTTTCGTAAGTAATCAAGTACATAATTATTAGGACTTACGCAAACACCCTCTCAAATCCTCTTAACTTCGTGTCCTTTGCGCCCTTTGCGGTTCGTTTTTTCATGACTTTGCGTAAGTCCTGATTATGATATTTTCGTCAAACTTTCATTTCTCATAAGTATTTCAACGTCACAATGGCTTTTGATGAGGGACACCAACCGCGCGGGGAAATTGAGGCGGTGTGCTTGCTATCTTTCGCAAATATAAGCAGTGGCGAATGCTATTAGTTAGGGGGGTGGTGAATTGTTCAATTGCTGCAATTTCACCACCTAACTGTTTTACGGCATTTTGCAAAGTTGTGGTTTCTTCTTCTGTCCAAGTACCTCGGTAAATTACGGCTAAACCACCTTTTTTAATTAATGGTAGGCTGTACTCTGCACATTCGGAAGCTGTACCGACGGCGCGAATCAGGGCAAGATCATAAGTTTGGCGGTGTTGAGTTTGCTGACCGATTTCTTCAACTCTGCCAACGAGAGTTTTGCAATTGCTGAGTTCTAGTGAAGTTAATACTTTATCGATAAAAGCAATTTTTTTGCGGGTGGAATCTAACAGAGTAATTGTGCTGTTGGGTGCAATTATTCCTACGGGAACGCCGGGAAAACCTGCACCTGTACCAATATCAATAACAGATGCACCTGTTTGGAGAGATGTAATAAATTGGTTGTTGAGTACAATTCCCCGCAAGGAATCCCAGAGATGTTTTTCCCAAAATTCCTGGGGTGCGGTGATGCGAGTTAAGTTTAATTGGCTGTTACCTTCCAGAATTAACTCATAAAGTTGCTGGAATTGTGCCTGTTGCTGTGTAGTTGGTTGCCAATTGAGGGTTTGCTGCCAAATTTCTGCCATTTCTGGCAGCAAGGGAGTGGTGGAATTAGTCATTAGTCATTGGTCATTGGTCATTGGTCAAACGGCAGAAGACTAAAAGATGAAATTTCATACTTCACACTTCATACTTCATACTTATGAAGTCACGCTGCTGGTTGGGGTTCTTTCACTTTACTACTAAGTGTCGCTGGATCAACTGATTGCAGTTCGCCGTGATTGAGTGTCCAACAACAGTCAGCGATCGCTAACATATCTCCAGCATCATGTGTTACTACTAACAATGTCCAGTCTTGTTTGAGTTTCGCCAATAAATTAACTAGTTGCTGGCGCATTGACCAATCTAACCCGGCTGTAGGTTCATCTAATAACAAGAGGTTTGGCTGACGAATTAACTGCACTGCTAAAGCTAAACGCCGTTGCTGTCCTCCACTTAAAGCATAAGGCGCAGCAGACAAAGATAAATGTTCTAATCCCACTTCAGTAAGTGCTTGCTTGACTCGTTCTGTTCCTAACTCTGGATGTCCTAAGCGCAATTCTTCTAAAATTGTCCCGCCGCAAAAGTGCCGTTCAGGAAACTGAAATACAATTCCCGCTAGTTGTTGTAGTTGTTCGGCGATGAGTCCTTGTTCTCGCCAAAACACTCCGCCAGAAGTTGGTTCGGCCAGTCCAGACAAAATTTCGAGTAAGGTGCTTTTCCCAGAACCACTAGGGCCAATAATTAAACCTAATTGCTGAGGGGGTAATTCTAGGTTAACTGACTTGAGAATTGCGGTTGGGCAAGCTGTGGGATGATAAACTAAATTTCTGAGATAGAGCATTTGTTAAAATTACCAAAATTGGCGAATAGCTTACTAACTAACGTTAACTACACCAAGTACAACCGGAGAATTCCGAAACGCTTCAAGCATGATCTCACAGCCAGACTATCTTTTTATTTTGGCAGAAGAACCCTAGATTCAGAACTAGAACAATCATGGGAACTTGCAAAAATGAGCCTAGTCAACCTTTTGGGAATGTAATGACAAATAGGTTACAGGTGAGAGGTGATAGGTTACAGAGTTAGAAGGATGTTGTTTTTATTTGCATTTCATCGATGTATAGCGGTAGTCAGAGATGTTAGGACAATTTCAAAGCTTGAATGCCAGGAATAGTAAGACTTTTCCTTCTGCCTGGTTGGTGAGCGAACTTGTACTGAGCGCAGCCGAAGTAGCCGAACCACTGCCTCCTGCCTTCTGCTATATTAACTAACTTGGTTACTGCTATTAGGACTAAATTGAGATGAAACATTGTTGCATTCTAGGTAACATATAAAACTATTTCAACCGCAATTATTCTGAGGGTGCTGATGACTCAACCATTTCCCAATGCAAAAATAGTTTTTACTAAATTAACCAAAATTGCCCAGGTAAGTTTTACGACTGCGATCGCATTTCATCTTTGGGTAACTCCTGCTTTTGCTGGCGACCCCTTTGGACGCAACGCAGCACATCAAATTGGCGATCATACAGAAGCGGCTTTTAAAGCTATTTTCCAACAAGGTAATTATCCCGAAGCGGAACGTCACCTCAAAGAAGCCTTAGCAAAAGAACCAAATGAACCCTTAGCTTATGCCATGCAAGCATCGTTGGCATACACCAAGGGGGATATGACAGGTTTAGATAAATATAGCCAGCAAATTTTAGATGCTGGGCAGAAATTAGTTGCTAGTGATCCTTTGCGTGGTAATTTATACACCGCCGTTGGGCATTTTTTTGAAGGTGCGGTAATTGTGACGCGGGAAGGTGCGGCGAAAGGTGCGACTCAAGCTTTAGGTAGGTTGCGCCAGGTGTACGAGTATTTAGATAAAGCCGAAGCGATTTCGCCCAAAGACCCCGAATTGAATTTACTCAGAGGCTACATGGATTTGATGCTTTCTGTTAACTTACCCTTTGCCAATCCAGATGAGGCAATTGGGCGGTTAGAGACAAGTGCAGCACCAAGATATTTGGCAGATAGAGGCATTGCGATCGGCTACCGAGATTTGAAACAATATACTCAAGCCTTAGATTATGCCAATCAAGCAATTCAAGGCGCACCAGATAACCCAGAGTTGTATTATCTCAAAGCCCAAATTCTCAGGGAAAAGGGAAAACGGGAAAAAAGTCAAGAGTTGCTGCGAGATGCGATCGCTAATTTTGACACAGCTTTGACTAAAAAATCCCAATTACCCGCTAGTTTAGTCAAACAAATTGAGCGAGAACGCAATAGTGCAGTGAATCAGCTAAATAAATAGGGATTCAAGAATATTGTTACATTACCCCGTCCCTCTATTTCTCAGATATAACTTCTCTTTTCAAACAAAAATTAACCAAGGATAAGATAAATGGATGTAATTCCTGCAATTGATTTACTTGAAGGTCGTTGTGTGCGACTGTATCAGGGAGATTATGAAAAATCCCAAGTTTTTAGCGAAAATCCTGTTGATGTGGCTAAACAATGGGTAGATCAAGGTGCAACTCGCTTACATTTAGTTGATTTAGATGGTGCAAAAGCAGGTAAAGTAGTAAATTTGAAAGCGATTGAAGCGATCGCTCAAGCAATATCAGTACCAATTGAAATCGGTGGTGGATTGCGCGATCGCTCTAGTGTGCAGCAAGTGTTTAACTTGGGTGTACAATGGGCAATCTTAGGAACTGTCGCTGTCGAACAACCACAGCTAGTCCAAGAACTCTGCCAAGAATTTCCCCAACAAATTATCATCGGTATTGATGCACGAAATGGGAAAGTCGCTACCCGTGGTTGGTTGGAAACCTCGGAAGTTTTAGCCACCCAACTCGCGGTGCGAATGCAAGAATTAGGTGCAGCAGCCATTATCTACACAGATATTCACCGTGATGGTACTCTCAGCGGCCCCAATATTGAAGCATTACGCGAACTCGCCAATGCGATTTCCATCTCCGTAATTGCTTCTGGTGGTGTGAGTTCGGTAACTGATTTGTTGAGTTTATTAGCCTTAGAACCACTAGGTGTCACAGGTGCAATTGTGGGACGTGCTTTGTATACTGGCGATATTTTACTCAAAGAAGCACTACGAGCGATCGGCCCAGGACGCATTCAAGATGTACCACCAAATCTTGGCTTTTCTTCCTTTGCTTAATAATAGTTCGATTTAAAATCGCGGCTAAACACAATCATACATAGTTTCTACTCCACCCTAAGTAGAGACGTTGTATCCAGCGTCTCTACAACTGCAACTACTTTATCCGTCGTCTCTAATTTCCGGAATAGCTATTTACACTGTTGTAATTAAAGTAGTAAAGAGTTTACGAACAATCAGTGTAATCTTATGACTCGTCAAAAACCCCGGAATAACGGTAAGCCACGTCAAACAGAACCTGGTGCTATTCGGTTTATTGGCAAAATTGACACAATCAATCAACAGAACTCGAACAAAATTGATAAACCAGAATAGTTTTTTGTAAAACTTAACTAACTATAGCAATCACATTTACTAAAACTTTTAATTTTTTACAATATTGGGTTTCTTCTCTATCTAGAGGCGCAAGTATAACCGCGTCTCTTTTTTATTTTTATATGTAAATTTTTTGACTAATTTCTGGATTCAGTAATATTCTTGTTGTATGTCAATATAGAGTTAATTCCACAGTATTATGTCTAACCAAAAATCAAACCCCAACCCCCAACCCAACAAAAAATCTAATGAAAGCGTAACGCCCCGCAAGAAACCTCTGAACAATGGTAAACCGAATAAAACCGAACCCTGATTATCAATAATTATTGACTACAAATTATGCCTAAATAGTAGAGACGTAATTTAGAATTACGTCTCTAAATTAATTTTTATTTATTCTTCACCTGACTTTTTGCTTGTTCTAACGCAATCTCTTTAATTGCTTGGTAAGAATTGACATTTGCAGTTCCTTCAATTGCCTTAACTGCTAAATCTTGGACTTGTTTCAATGCAGAGTCTAATTGTTTCGATAGATTTTGAATCCGTGTTTCTTGATTAGTGATAGTCTGTTCTAAAGATTGTAATCTCTGCTCATAAAAACGCTTCTGTCCTTCGACTTCTTTCCCATATAAATCAGATTTTACCTTGGCTTGGTAATGAGCGATTCCTTTACCTTCTTCTGTAGCTTTTTTGATGGCTGCTTCTTTCTCTTTCGGGAATGCTTCTACCTTTGCTTTCGCTTCTTCAAACTGCTTTTCGCGTTCTGCAATTTGTTTTTCCTTTTCAGCCCATTGCTTTTCTGTTTCTTGTTGAAATTCTTCTAACTGCTTGTATAAAGTTTTTTGAGTTTGTTCATATTCATCAGATTCTAATTTGCGTTGCAACTCCAAATCATATTTATACTCGGCTGTGTCTCGTTGTCGGGTTTTATTTAAATTATCATTGCGTTCTTTAATTGATTGCTTATATTCGTCCTGTTCTTTTTGCCAAGTAATACGTTGCTCAAGTATTTCTTGTGATAATATTTCATAACGCTGATTATATTCTTCTTGATATGCCTTAGAATTATCTTCATAGGCTGTAATCAAAGTATCTAATGTATCTTCACCAACTTCTAAATTATGTAATTGTTTTAAGGCGGTAATTTCTGTTTCTACAGATTGCCTAATTTCTCCTAATTTAGAGGCTTGGGTGGTTAACTGTTCTGATAACTCATTTGCCGCACTACCAAAGCCCAATTGAATTTTAGCTAAACTTTCAATTGTATAATTCATCTTTTGTTGGATAGTTGCAGGCTGAGTCATAGTGATAGTTGTATTTTGTTCTACTTTTGGCTTTTCTACGTTGGTATTTTGATTTGCTTTTAAGGCTTGATTTAGTTGAGTTTTTAGCCCTGATGTTTCTTTAGATAACTCTTCATAAGCTTGCAGAATTTCTGCTTTAGTATTCTTATCTGTGAGTTTTTTACTAGCCATATTTAACCTCCAATGATTCTAAATTACTCAGATAAGAATTATCTATTTAGCAGCAGAATTACCAAAAGCTCTCATAGCTAAATCTTGCGCTTGCTTCAGAGTGGCTTGTAATTGGGTAGAAATACTTTCGATTTGTTCAGTTTGCTTGGTAATTGTCTGTTCTAAGCTTTGGATTTTGAGTTCATAGCTTTGCTTGGTAGATTCCCATTCTTTCTCAAATAAATCAGCTTCAATTTTGGCTTTTTGACTAGTTTCTTTAATTGCTTCTTCTCGCGCTTTTTTCACGGCTTCTTCCAATTCAGTGGGGAAAGCCGCTACTTTTTGCTGATATTCTTTAAATAAAGCTTGATTACTAGATAAAACTTTCTCCCGTTCAGTCCAGTCTTTTTCTTTTTCCTGTGTCTTTTCTTGGATATCTCTTTCTGAGGTGCGTTTTTTGGCTTCGTAAGCATCGGTGTTGAGCTTACGAGTAGTTTCTAATTTATATTGATATTCTTCTTGTTCTCGTTGACGTTCTTTATTAGTTGTATCATTGTATGCTGTGATAGCTTCTTCATATTCTGACTGCTCTTTTTGCCATTCTTTACGTTTGAGAGCAATTTCTTTTTCAATAGATTCTTGTTTACTGGCGGTATCTTGTTCTAAAGTTTTTAACTTTTCTTGATGTTCTTGAGTAAGAATATCTAATGTATCTGCAACAATTCTAATTCTTTGCAGTTCTTGAAGGTTTTGAGTAGCAATTTCTATCGCTCGGTTGAGTTCATCTAATTTGGAGTTTTCTTTTGCCAGTTTTTCTGATAAAGAGGTGACAATACTACCAAATTCAAGTTGTAAATCGGCTAAACCTTTAACAATGCTATCAACTGTATATGTAGAAGCCGCAGTTAAAATTTCTTGGTTTTTGGCTTTTTCAGCTTCTTCTTGTTTAGTCGCAATTTTTGATTCTAATTTTTTTTGTTCAGCTAAAATTTGTTGAAATGCTTGTATTAGTTGCTGTTTACTGTCTTTAACTGCAACTGAAGTCATACTCAAACTCCCTTAATTAGCAATGAATTGAACAGGTAGCAAACCATACCAATAGCTACCCTATGCAGACATCAGAGTAACCTTTAACACAGTGATTTTTGTTCAGTACAAATACTGGAATAAAGAAATACTTAAAATCCAGTACGATGTCAATTAACCGTACTGCTTTAGTTGTTGGTATGGCTTCTAGTTAGTAGAAGGCAGAAGGCTTTAAATGTCCTTCCCTAATACTGCGATCGCTTGTATATAGTAAATTTGTACTAACAAGTATACTCAAACTCTCTTGCCCTTGTCAAGAGAGAGTGATGGCTGACGTGAAAAGCTTGTTTTTCGGCGATGTAGCAGTGTAGAATCACCTAGTCTGCAACTAGTAGCAGATAACAGCAAACTCCATAACATTTGAGTGTGAAGTTTGACAACGAGTTTTTTGCTAATATGCAACAAACTTGCTTTATAATGTTTTGTAGACATGACTGTTATATATGTTACTTTTTGCAAAGTAATTTGCTCAGGTGCGACAGTGAATGCACCGAGAGATTAGATAATTGACTCGTTTCTCAATATTGATACAAGCACAGGGCAGACTTTTGTGATATCAATGTACACCAGTGAATCGACCAAGTATTCTGCCAGAGCAGATATCGGACACACAAGTCAGATTCTAGTGGTAGAAGATGAAGAGTTAATCCAAGAGATGCTCTCTGTAGCATTGGAGGAGGAAGGTTACGGGGTCGTGACAGCGCCAGATGGCAGGGTTGCGATCGAGTATCTCAAAAGTGTTGAACCCAACTCCGGTGAGTTCCCTTTTGATTTGGTGATTCTTGACTTGATGTTGCCGCAAATCAATGGTTTAGATATTTGTCGCTTATTGCGCCATCAAGGCAATCCAGTGCCGATTTTGATGCTGAGTGCCAAGGGAAGTGAAACCGATCGCGTGTTGGGTTTAGAAGTTGGTGCAGATGACTATCTCACCAAACCATTTAGTATGCGGGAATTAGTGGCTCGTTGTCGCGCCTTGTTGCGTCGTCAACGTTTAAGCACTTTACCGCAATTACCCGTTCTGAAATACAAAGACGTGACCTTAAACCCCCAAGAATGTCGGGTACTAGTGCGGGGTCAAGAAGTTAATCTTTCCCCAAAAGAATTTCGGTTGTTGGAATTGTTTATGAGTTATGCGCGGCGAGTTTGGTCGCGGGAACAGTTGTTAGATCAGGTTTGGGGGCCAGATTTCGTTGGGGATAGCAAGACTGTAGATGTTCACATTCGCTGGTTGCGGGAGAAGTTAGAGTTAGATCCTAGCCACCCCGAATATATTGTGACTGTAAGAGGATTTGGCTATCGTTTCGGATAATTGGTGAAGATAGTTGTTAGTTTTTATTAATTACGACGCAACTAGCAACTGGGACTCACAATGTTCTTATTGGGATTAATTCTAGGTTTGGCGGTAGGTATAGGGTTTTGGATTTGGCAACAGATTCAATTAAACCGTTACTTGGGGAGAGTTCTTCAACCCTACTCTAGTTCTACAGATGTAGCTCTACCGCTATTACCTCGTTTGCGTCAGGAAATCAAGACATTACAACAGCAGCGCCAAGATTTACAGCAATCCCTACAAACTTATCAAGACCTATTGGATTTTGCACCCATAGGATACTTGCAAGTAGATGAAGAAAATCAATTGCTGTGGTGCAACGAACAAGCGCGAGAAATTTTATCTCTGCAACGATGGCAACCGGGACAGGTGCGCTTGCTGTTAGAATTGGTGCGTTCCTATGAATTAGATCGGTTGGTGGAACAAACACGCGATCGCCAAAAACCCCAAACCAAAGAATGGTTATTTCATCCCTCATCCGACAATCCAGCCGAACTACCTACAATCAAGTCTATGACCTTACGCGCCTCTGGCTTACCCTTACCCAATGGTCAAGTAGGCGTATTTTTAGAAAATCGTCAACCACTTTTAGACGTAAATCAAGAACGCGATCGCTCATTTTCTGATTTAGCCCATGAACTCAGAACACCCTTAACTTCCATTCGCCTGGTTGCAGAAACCTTACAACATCGCCTAGAACCACCCTTAAACCGTTGGGTTGACCGCTTGATGCAAGAAGTTGACCGATTAATTAGCTTAGTCCAAGGCTGGTTAGAACTAACGCAAATCGAAGCTAACCCAACCATGCAATTGCATTTAGAACCAGTGGAATTGCGATCGCTGATTACATCGGTTTGGGAAACCTTAGAACCCTTAGCACAAAGACAACACCTGTCGCTGCACTATTCTGGGCCGGAAGATATTTGGGTAAAAGCTGATCAAGCCAGAATTTATCAAGTTTTTTTAAATTTGCTTGACAATAGTATTAAATACAGTTCTCCTAGCACCAACATTCAAGTAGAAGCAAAGATTAAATTTTCTGAAGACAATCATCAAAATAATTCGATATCTCCCTTGTTAGAAATAAATTTAATTGATGCTGGGGCAGGTTTTTCCGAAGCCGATTTACCACATATTTTTGAGCGATTTTATCGGGGAGATAAAGCTAGAACACATTCCCCCTTACAAGATAATTCCATTGGTTCTATTGTCGGCAATGGTTTGGGTTTAGCGATCGTCCGGCAAATTCTCTTAGCTCACGGTGGTTCCATTAAAGCCATGAATCACCCCCAAACAGGTGGTGCTTGGATGCAGGTGATACTTCCCGAAGTTGTGGCGAACTCTCAAAGCCAAGACTATAGTTAATAGTATCTTCACTTTTGAGAATACAAGTGTGGAAGCTGTCGTTTATAATCCCAACCCTGACAGTTCTCAGTTGGCGCGTGCCATCAGGCGCTTAGAACGAGATGTTTTACGTATGGGAGCTTTGGTAGAACAATCATTTCGCCTCAGCCACCAAGCGTTATTTGCTCGTAACCTTACGGCTGCTGAAGAACTCCCCCAATTAGATAAAAAAATTGACCGTTTTTATAGACAAATAGAATCAGACTGTACAGCCATCATGACTCAAGCACCAACAGCCCAAGATTTGCGCTGTTTGAGTGCTTTTATGCAATTAGTCCGAGATTTAGAACGGATAGGAGATTATGCTAAAGATTTAGGCAAAATAGCAGTTAAACTTTTCCCTTATCCACCTCATACATCTTTACCAGAAATTGAAATCATGTCACACCATGCCCAAGCAATGTTAGCAACTAGCTTGGTAGCTTTGGCTGATTTAGATGAAGCTGGTGGACGAGGAATTAAGCACTTAGATGATGCGGTAGATAATGCGTATGATCGCCTTTATCAAACTTTAGCTCAACAACGGGATATTCCTGGAGTGGTGGAGCCAATTATTTTGTTAGCACTAGCAATTCGTTGTTTGGAACGGATGGCAGATCACGCTACTAATATTGGTCAGAGAGTAGCATATATTGTCACTGGTCAACGAGGTTAATAATAGGTTTGATTGCCGAATTTATTTGTGTAGACAGGGAGTAGGGAATGGGGAGTAGCTGTATTGATTTTTCCCCAAATCAAATATGGGTTTTTGAGATTTTTCCACATTATGGAATTGATGATTTAGCAAATATTTTGTGACTAAATACAACATAAAAAAATCGAGAATTGGGATATATAAAGTTCCAATTCTCGATTTTTTTAGCTGAGGAATCAAGAGATCCCCGACTTCTTTAAGAAGTCGGGGATCTGAACTGACTGGTATTTTGAAATACCAAAAAGTTAAAACTTGCTTAACTGAGTTAGATTTCACTGAATTTTTACCTATTCTTAACCTTAGCTGATTAGAGTATCGGAAATCACAGGAACTATCGCTTTACTGATATAAATGAGTATCAAGCGTCGGGATTTATTGCTATTGATGGGAGGTAGCGCGAGTGCATTGGCGCTGGCTAATCTCACAGGTTGCGGTCAAAAGACAACGACGCAAAGAAACACATCATTTGTAGGAGAATCGGCATTTTCATTTAAACCAATTAAAGGGCCGATTCCCTTAGAAACAGCAGGCTTCAATCGAGAACAGCAACAAGTTCAATATAGTAGTTATGAAATTGTAGATGACTTGGTACTGCCAGAAGGGTTTGGATATCAAGTCATTGCGGCTTGGGGTGATCAAGTCGGGGATTCGCGCTTTGGTTACAACAACGATTATTTATCGTTTATCTCCACCACTGAAAATGCTGGCTATCTGGCAGTGAACTTTGAGTATATCAGTGCAATTCCTTGGATGGAAACCTATCAGCAAGTCATTGGTCAATCATTACCATTTGCTGAGGTGAAAGCGGCTTTAGACAGCACAAATTCCGGGAAAAGTGCCATTAACGCATATACTTTGCCAGATAATAATCCAGTAAAAGCTCAAATTGCCGAAATTTGTCAAGCAGCTTTATTAGACCAAGGTTTAGGTGTAATTTCCCTGCAAAAAACAGCCAATGGCAAGTGGGAAAGAACCAATTCCCCAGCAGATAGACGCATTAGTGGAATTTCGGGCTTAAAAGATAATCGTTATTTAAAAGCCACAGGCCCCGCCGTGGCAATATTTCGCAAGCAAACAGGACAA
The DNA here is from genome assembly GCF_014698045.1 of Aulosira sp. FACHB-615. GTDB lineage: Bacteria > Cyanobacteriota > Cyanobacteriia > Cyanobacteriales > Nostocaceae > Nostoc_B. The sequence goes on along the minus strand of NZ_JACJSE010000020.1, from coordinate 83,505 downwards.
GGATACATCGATAAACTGGGCGATCGCATTATTGGGACTTTCGCCAACTGTGCAGGGGGAACAACACCTTGGGGTACAGTTTTGAGTGCCGAAGAAAATTTCCAAGCCCAAGTGCCAGAACCAGTTTATGCTGATGGTACAGCTTTTGACCCTGGGACATTGCCCTTTGCTTTGGGTGATGAAGAATTATTCGGACAAGGAAATGTATTTGGTTTAGCCGGGAATAAATATGGTTGGATTGTGGAAATTGACCCTGCCAACCCCCAAGATTACGGGACAAAACACACTTGGTTAGGACGTTATCGCCATGAAGCCGTCGGTGTGCGGGTAGAAGCAGGTAAACCACTCGCGTTTTATTCAGGATGCGATCGCCGTGGTGGACATATATATAAATTTGTCAGCCGTGATCAGGTAAAAAATCCCCAAGACAAAGGCAATTCACGGCTATTACAACAGGGAATGCTGTACGCCGCCAAATTCAACGCTGATGGTACTGGTAGCTGGATACCCCTAAAAGCCGAGACTCCGGTGAATCCAGATGTGCCGAGTCAAATTGCTGGTAATATCATTTTGTTGCCCCTGGGAACCAAAGCTGAAACAACAGACCTGAAGGCGGGTTATTTTGCAGTCAGCAAAGATGAAGCGATCGCCCAGTACAAACAAAAGTATCAAAAACTCGCAGACCTTTACACAGGCAACACTGAAGAAAAACAAGGCGCAATTTTAATTGATGCACATTACGCCGCTAATGCTGCTGGCGCTACCTGCACAGCCCGTCCAGAAGATACAGAAATTGCCCCCAACGGTGATTTATACATCACTTTTACATCTGGTGCGCCAGACAAACAAGGTGGTTCAGATGTGCGAGTATTTAAAAGTCCCAAAGGTGAACCAGGCTATGAATACGGCTGGGTGATGCGTTTAACTGAAGATAACAACGACCCCGCCGCCATGAGTTTTCGTTGGCAAATGTTAGCCACAGGTGGAGAACCAGCCGCAGGCGGGATGGGTTTTGCCAATCCCGATAATTTATTACTCGACCGACAAGGTAATGTCTGGATGGTGACAGATATTTCCACCACCAAACTCAATAACGCCGTGAATAACCGCAATGCTGAACCCGGAAAATCGGTGAGTTTGTCTGGCTTGTTTGGCAATAACTCTATGTGGTTTATCCCCACCAGTGGCGCAGATGCAGGCAAAGCCTTTTTATTTGCAATGGGGCCAATGGAATGTGAAACGACAGGCCCTTGTTTCACAAATGATCAAACAACTATGTTCTTATCTATACAACATCCAGGTGAAACAAATGGCACAAGAAAAAACCAAGCAATCGAAACCAGGCAATTTGTAGTGACCCATACCACAGGTGAAGAATTTTTGCAAACTCGCAAAGTTCCCGTTGGTTCTAATTGGCCTGATAAAACACCAAATGCACCCCCAAAACCGGCGGTTATCGCTATCACAAAAACGGCAATATCTACTAACAAAACCTATCAAAATATTCAATTAGCTACATAATCAGCCATTTATTATTTAGCTAAAATCTTCTGGTTTTATCAAGCAAATAGCTGTTAAGAGTTGGACTCAATAATTTTGCTGCGATCGCCTTGAGAACAAATCAAAACTTTCACCAGATCCCATAAAATTTATAATGACATCTACTAGTCTGACACCAACATTTCCGACCGCATCTATTAGTGAGCAACTATCACTAAAAATTTTTGCCAGAAAAGAAATTATTCCCTTAAGAAACGAGGTCATCTGGCGCATCGAACGTGGTGCAGTCCGCACCCTTACTTGGGCTGAAGATGGAACCTTCATCACGTTAGGTTACTGGGGGCCAGGAGATTTGATTGGTTCTCCCTTATCGAAAGTGAAACCCTACCAAATTGAGTGCCTTACCAGTGTTGAGGTAAGTATTGTACCTGCTTATCTCTGGCATCAAGATATGGCAGGTTTGTTTTCCCATATTCAACAATCAGAAGAGCTTTTAAGCATTGTCCATCTCAAACCCATTTCCCTGCGGTTATGGAAATTTTTGGTTTGGCTGAGTGATAAATTTGGACGGGATGTCGAACAAGATCGAGTTATCGACATCAACATCACTCATCAAGAAATTGCCGAAGTTTTAAACACCACTAGAGTGACAATTACCCGATTATTACAACAATTTGAAGAAGAAGGTGTCTTGTTAAGATACAAGCGGCGGATTATTTTGCGTTTACCAAATAAATTTACTACCCAAACTATAGCTAAAAACAATGCTTATTAACTTGTGTTGGTTGCATCCTGTCTGATATATTGATGCCTGTAATTATTTAGTGAATACCCATAAAACAAGCAGCGATTGTAGCCCAAATACATCCATACATTGCACTAGTGGGTGTGAGTGAGAGTAAAGATAATGAACAGACTTTTTTGGAATGTACTAAAAGTTAGTCCAGCAATTTTGGCTGCTTCTTTATCAGCAGCTAACAGTGCCTTAGCTGCTGAAGCTAACGAACAAATCACAACCGTGGCTCAGTTGTCTGAACAGTCAGATAGCATGGGGCAGGTAACATCCGTATCGCAGTTTTCGGATGTGCAACCAACAGATTGGGCATTCCAAGCGTTACAGTCTTTAGTAGAACGTTATGGTTGTATCGCAGGTTATCCCAACGGTACATATCGGGGCAATCGAGCTTTAACTCGCTATGAGTTTGCGGCTGGTTTGAATGCTTGTTTAGATAGAGTTAATGAATTAATCGCCACAGCCACAGCAGATTTAGTCACCAAAGAAGACTTAGCCACATTACAACGTTTACAAGAAGAATTTTCTGCGGAATTGGCAACTCTGCGCGGTCGGGTAGATGCACTAGAAGCCCGCACTTCTGAGTTAGAAGCCAATCAATTTTCTACTACCACCAAGTTAGTTGGTGAAGCTATTTTTGACGTATCTCAAGCCTTTGGTGGGAACCAAGCGGTATCTAACCCCAGTACACCCACAACAGATTTAACCTCCAACACTACTTTTGATTATCGGGTACGTTTAAACTTACTGAGCAGCTTCACTGGTACAGATCAACTGCAAGTCCGGTTACAAGCTGGTAATATCGCCAATAACAGAGCTGTCACCGGTACCAGTCAAACCCGTCTGTCATTTGCTGACCCGACTGACAACCAAGTTCAAGTTGATAAAATTAACTACGCTTTCAATTTGAGCGATTCTATTCGGGTGAAGGTTGATGCTAACACTGCTGAGTTGTGGGAAAACGTCAACGTCTTCAACCCAGACTTTAGAAGCAGTGGAACAGGTGCAATTTCACGTTACGGACGTTTCAGCCCGATTTATCGTGTAGGTTCTGGCGGCGCTGGCTTAACGGTTACTGTTAACCCTAAAGGCCCTATTACCTTAAGTGGAGCTTATTTAGCATCTAAAGCCAGTACCCCCGATGCAGGCTTTGGCTTGTTCAACGGTGACTATGCAGCTTTTGGACAACTAGAATTTAAACCCAGTCAAGCTTTTAATATTGGTTTCGCCTACGCCCATACTTACGACGGTGGTAGAACTTCACCAGCTGGTACAGCAAGTAACGCTATCAACTTCATTGGTAATACTGGTAGTGCATTTGCTATCGCTCCCTTTGGTACTACTGTTGCGACCAGTGGTAATCACTACGGTATCCAAGCAAGTTTTAGACCCAGTGATAAGTTGACTCTTGGTGCTTGGGCTGGTTACTCTAATGCTGTAGCGGAAAGTGGCCCCAATAGAGGTAGAGATGCAGAAATCATCTACTGGGCTGGAACTTTAGCACTCAAAGATTTTGGTAGAGAAGGTAACGTACTGGGTTTAGTATTTGGTCAGCAGCCAACAGTTACAGATACTCCTGTTGCTAACCGTAGAGATGGAGATACTGCTTATCATTTGGAAGGTCTCTACAAAATCAAAGTTAGCAACAATATTCAAGTGACTCCTGGTTTGTTGGTAATTTTCAACCCAGAAAATAACGACAGAAACGATACGATCTACGTCGGTACACTTCGTACAACTTTCGCTTTCTAAATTCACACTTACGTGATATAATCAAAACAGAGTTTCTGAGTATTTTCCCTTAAAAAATAATAAGGAAAATACCCAGAAACTTTGACGGTATGGTGTGAGTGAAAGCAAACAAAATCATGAAAAATTCTTTCTGGAATGTACTAAAAGTTAGTCCAGCAGTTTTAGCTGCGTCTTTACTAGCAGCTAACAGCGCCTTAGCTGGAGAAGCTAACGAACAAATCACAACTGTTGCACAGTTGACCCAACAAAACGACAGTATGGGTCAAGTAACATCCGTATCGCAGTTTTCGGATGTGCAACCAACAGATTGGGCATTCCAAGCGTTACAGTCTTTAGTAGAACGTTATGGTTGTATCGCAGGTTATCCCAACGGTACATATCGGGGCAACCGAGCTTTAACTCGTTATGAGTTTGCGGCTGGTTTGAATGCTTGTTTAGACAGAGTTAACGAATTAATTGCTACAGCCACAGCAGATTTAGTCACTAAAGAAGATTTAGCGACATTACAACGTCTACAAGAAGAATTTTCTGCGGAATTGGCAACTCTGCGCGGTCGGGTAGATGCACTAGAAGCCCGCACTTCTGAGTTAGAAGCTAATCAATTTTCTACTACTACCAAGTTAGTTGGGGAAGCTATTTTTACTGTAGCTGCGCCTTTTGGGGATGACCGTGCTGATACCACCACAAGTAGAACCGATAATGCTGACTTAGATAGCAATGTTATTTTTGCTAACCGGGTGCGGTTGAACTTGTACACCAGTTTCACAGGCTCAGATAGATTGCAAACTCGTTTGCAAGCTCGAAATCTCACGCCATTTGGTACTGCTGTTACAGGAACCAACATGACTCGCTTAGGTCATGATGGTGACAACGGAAACGAGGTTGAAATTGATAAACTCAACTATGAATTCAACCTGGGAAGTGATGCAGTGCGGGTTAAAGTTGATGCGTTTGGTGCAGAACTGTGGAACAACATCAACGTGTTCAACCCAGACTTTAGAAGTAGCGGTACAGGTGCTTTATCCCGCTACGGACGTTTCAGCCCAATTTATCGTGCATCATCTCCTGGTGGTGCTGGTTTGACTGTGACAGTCAACCCCAAAGGCCCCATCAGCATCACAGGTGCGTATCTTGCACCTAACGCTAGTGACCCCAGCCAAGGTAATGGTCTGTTCAACGGATCTAATGCCTACTTTGGTCAAATAGACTTTAAACCAAGCAAACAGATAAACGTTGGTTTTGCTTACTCTCGCACTTATCAAAATGATGGTGCTGATATTGATGTCAACCTGTTTGGTAGCCAAGGTAGTTCTCTTTCCAACAGACCTTTCGGTAATATTGGTACCACAGCTAATAACTACAGTTTCATGGCTAACTTCCGCCCCACCGATAAAATTGGCATTGGTGGTTGGGTAGGCTACACAGATGCAGAAGCTGTACAGGGTACAGCCTCTGGTAATGCAGATATTTGGTACTGGGCTGCTAACTTATCAGTTAAAGACCTGGGTAGAGAAGGCAACACCTTGGGGATCATTTTTGGTCAACCACCCAAAGTTACTGACCTGAACTTTGGTACTAGAGCAAATACCGACAGAGACACTTCTTATCACTTAGAAGGTCTTTATAAAATCAAAGTCAGCGATAACATCTTAGTTACTCCTGGCTTGTTGGTAATCTTCAACCCAGAACATAACGACAACAACGATACTATCTACGTAGGTACACTGCGTACCACCTTCTCTTTCTAGATTTCAGTTTTGGATGAGATGAATAAAACCCTACCTAACGGTGGGGTTTTATTTATTAGGAGCATTTGTGAAGAACAAGATCCCCGACTTCTTTGAGAAGTCGGGGATCTGAGTAATTATAATTTTCACAAATTCAAGTTATCTTCTGGTTTGACTAAATCTGATGGCGGCCTGTCGCTACTCCAAGCCCACCATGCACAACCACAATGACATTGATAAAATTCTTGCCATTTGCGGCGATGTTCTTCTGAGAATACAGGCGATCGCCGGTTGATCCAAACCTGTAATGCTTCTAAACTACTAGAACGGCAAGTTGGACAGCAAAATTCATAGGCGTGAACTGCCTTGGATGTCCATTCAGGTGGGATGGGAGCAAAAGCGTCCATGTAATTTAAAATTTAATCTCAGTAGGCAGCATATCAGCCCGAATTAATATATATCTGTTTATCTGGTATTTTGCTAAATTCGTCTGTTTTTTTACAACTCTTAATTTGTCTAAAGGTCAAGATCCCCGACTTCTCAAAGAAGTCGGGGATCTGAACATCTCAATTTTTCATCAAAACTAACCACAACAGTCGCAAAAAATACAAAGATGGAACAAAATGCTGAAATTCGTCGGTTGTTAGATGTCATGCCAGCTTCGGGGAGAATGACAATTAAAATCGTCAGCAAACCGGAGCAGGCACAGGTAATTGATGCTACTTTTCCTCTGCCTTGGCAACAGTATAGACCGATATATATTAATTTTGATTTGTGGGGACGTTTAACAAAGGCACAACGGGATTTATTGCTGTTGCAGAAGGTGAGTTGGTTGAGTGGGGTGAGATGGTTTAAACCGGATATTTATCAAGGGGTTGTGCTGCTGGGGTTGTTGGCGGGATTAATTGAATCGTCACAGTCTGATGCTGTGGGTGTAGCTGTGGCTGTGGGATTAAGTGCGATCGCAGCTTTCCGCATCTGGCGCAGCAATCAATCATCAGAGTCAGAGTTAAATGCAGATAAAGCAGCCATTAAAATAGCCCAACGCCGGGGTTATTCGGAAACAGAAGCGGCTCAATATTTACTCTCTGCAATTGAAGCAATGGCAAAAATAGAAAAACGTCCTGGGTTAGATTTTACCGAGTTAATTCGTTGCCAAAATTTGCGAGCGATCGCAGGTTTATCACCTGTGGGTATACCCGAAACTTACAGTTGAAAAAATTAACCAAGAAATTTAGCTCTTTCTCTGACTAATTTTTTGCTGGCATCACTGACTGTCATAATTCAGAAATGATTTTGGCATTTTGGCTGCAAATTTACCAACTGCGACAAAATTGAGGGTGATACCAAATTAAAAAATGATTGCGACAGATGGATGACTCAAAAGCTTACCGATCAACCCTTACCCAATCCAAAATCTGTCTTGAAAAGTTTGCTCAAGTCGGGGAACCCGCCCACGCAACTTTTCGCAAAATCTAAAATCCAAAATGGTATGAGATGAATACTCTACTGTAGCGAGGAAAAAAGAAGCCAGTGCAGGAGGTATAAGGTTTTGATAGGGGTAAAAAAGCTATGATTCATGGCTCATTGATTCGTCTGATGATCAGGCGAATGGCATCTTAAGCTTTTGTTTAAGCATCAGCTCTTAGGTGGCTTTTTCAGTAATATGCAACTAACTAACTAGCTAGATATCAAGAGGCATAAAGTGGAACATTGGCAAGCTATCCTGAGCGTTTTCACCTTTTTGGGTGTAATTCTCCTAATTATGACGGAATGGGTGCATCTGACTATCGCTGCTTTATTGGGAGCATTGCTATTAGTTTTCACCAACGTCATGACATTAAAAGAAGCTGTGGGTTATATCGGTAATAGTCATGGAACATTAGGGTTATTTTTTGGTGTGATGGTGCTTGTCAGAGCATTTGAACCAACTAAAATATTTGATTATTTAGCTACTCAAATTGTGATTTTAGCCAAAGGTGATGGCAAACGTTTGTTATTAAGTATTGTCGGGATTGTTACGCCGATTTGTGCAGTTTTACCCAATGCCACAACCGTAATGTTATTAGCGCCATTAATTCCGCCAATGGCAGAAGAAATAGGTATAAATTTTGTACCATTGTTGATATTAATGGTGTTTATAGCTAATAGTGCTGGTTTATTAACTTTAGTCGGTGATCCAGCGACGTTTATTGTGGGAGATGCAATTAATATTAGTTTTATCGATTATCTCTGGAAATTAAGTTTAGGAGGAGTAATTGCTGTTGTTACAGTTACAGCCACCCTACCATTTTTATTTCGGAAAATTTGGCAGACTAAGCTGGATAATCTGGAAGAATTACCACATCCCCAAATTAATCATCCACGAGTATTAACTGTGGGGGCGGTGATTATCGCCTTTGTCTTAATATTTTTTGTGATTGGTGAATCTTTACCAGTTCCGATTTCACCTGCTGCTGTGGCTTTATTAGGTGCAGCTTTGGCATTGTTACTATCTCATCACAGCCGCATTGATAATGTTAACAATATTTTACGTGATGTTGATTGGAGTACATTAATATTTTTTATGAGTATTTTTGTATTAATTGGCGGCTTAGAAAAAACAGGTGTAATTAGTGGTTTATCAGGTTTTTTGGCACTTATTTTAGGAAAAAATATCATTCTCGGTTCTTTAGTTTTATTATTATTTGTTGGGATATTATCTAGTGTTGTGCCGAATATTCCTTTAGTGGTGGCAATGGTACCCTTACTCAAACAATATATTGTCAGTGTAGGGTTAGCGCCAACAGAGGTGTTAGCACAAGACTTTCAAGGGCAATTTCCGGCTGAAGTTTTACCGTTGTTTTACGCCATGATGTTTGGTGCAACCTTGGGAGGTAACGGTACACTTGTAGGCGCATCTTCTAACATAGTTGCGGCTGGTATTTCCGAACAACATGGTCGCCGGATATCATTTAAAACCTTTCTGCACTACGGTATTCCTGTGATGTTTTTGCAACTAGCAACTTCGGGATTATATGTGTTAGTGCGATTTCTGATCTAGACATAATCACAACTAATACAAATTCCTTCTGGAGAGGGATGATTTTAACAGCACGTATTTAAATATACTTACGTGTATGGTTTTGTCGTGGCTATAAATGTTGCATTATAAGTATAAGAGCAAAATCTAAATCAGCTTCAAAAAGGATCAAAGTTATGAACCCGCCTGAAGAATATACCAATTACAGTGCGCTTGAACCAGTACAAGGGGGGGTGAATCAAGTCAATAACAAACTACAATTTACTACTAATGGAATTGGTGAAACTAACAGTTTAGATAAAGTCCGAGACCTTCTGTTTGGCAACCAGATACGTGATGTTGACAAAAGACTGACTCGCTTAGAAGAAAATTTATTTTCAGAACTTGTGAGCTTGCGAGAGGAAACCCGCAAACGTTTAGATGTTTTAGAAAGTTATATTAGACAAGAGGTTGATTCGTTAACAGAACAACTGAAGAAAGAGCAATTAGAGCGTGATAGTGGGATGCGATCGCTCTCGGAAGAACAGAAAAATAGTAACTTATCTTTAGAACATAAAATTTCTCAAGTTGACGAACAAACTACCAACCGTCAACGAGAATTGCGTGAACATATCCTCAATCAATCGAAAAATTTACAGGATGATCTTCAGCAAAAATATGAAGAAATTTTAGCGGTGCTGAAACGCGAAATGCAAGAAATCCAAAGAGAGAAAACAGACCGTTCTAAGTTGGCTGCTTTGTTTACAGAACTAGCAGTACGGCTGAATACAGATCATAAATTTTGAGATGAAATTTAAATTACTTGTTTAGATTAAGGGATTTGGGTAATGAATAATTATCTCCCGAATCGAGTACCTACAGAAGCAAAAAGTATGAATGGAGAATCTGCTGACTTAGATTCTCTCAATCAAGATGACCTCACTTTACTTCGCAGTTTACTCCTGGGGATTGAACCTTCTCAACTCAATAAACTCTACGAAAGATTAAATAATCCGCAAATTCAACCAGAAGATATCAGTCGTTTGCTTCCCGAAGCTGTGGTTTTGCGTACCAAGCAAGATCAGCAGCTAGTAGAAGCGATGGTTGCGACTGTGGAACAAGCAATTCAAGCCTCTGTCAGCCAAGATGAAAATGTGCTGTCTGAAGCATTTTTTCCCATTATTGGCCCAGCTTCTCGTAAAGCGATCGCTAACGTCTTAGACGAAATGATGCAATCGCTGAACCAAGCCTTAGAAAATAGCCTGTCGGTACAAAGTTTTCAGTGGAGGTTAGAAGCCAGACGCACCGGAAAATCTTTTGCAGAAGTTGTCTTGCTGCGGACTTTAATTTACCGCGTTGAGCAAATATTTTTGATTCACAGACACACTAGTTTATTGCTGCATCATGTCAGGTTACAACAAGTAGCCGTTCAAGATCCCGATTTAGTCGCGGCGATGTTGACAGCAATTCAAGATTTTGTCAAAGATTCCTTTAAAGTACAGCAAGAAGATACATTAAGAAGTCTGCGCTTTGGCGAACTCACAATTTGGGTAGAAGCAGGGCCACAAGCAATTATCGCGGGGATAATTCGCGGTAAACCACCGCAAGAATTACGCACAGTTTTTCAAGCAGCAATTGAAAAATTACACCTTAAACTCGGAACAGAACTCCAGAGTTTTACAGGCGAAACCGAACCATTTCAAGCTAGTGAACCTTATTTAGAAAGCTGCTTAACAGCACAGTATAAAACTCCGGCTCGGCAAAATTATATCTATGCTTGGACTTTCTTTGGTTTAATGGCGATCGCAGCTGGAAGTTGGGGCTTTTTTGCTGTGAGAGAAAATCTCCGTTGGCAAACTTATCTCCATAAACTAAACTCCCAACCGGGAATTGTGGTGCTGAACACTCGATATTACAACGGGAAACACTTTATTTCAGGAATGCGTGATCCTGTGGCTGTAGATCCCAACACCCTGATTCAATCAACCAATTTGCAGCCAGATAAAGTTATAGCTAAATGGCAATCTTACATATCATTAGAACCAGAAATTATCACTAAAAGAGCCACAGAATTACTGCAACCACCAACCACTACAAAACTACAAGTGAATGATTCTGGCATTCTTGTAGCTAGTGGCTACGCACCACAAAAATGGATTACAGAAGCTCAGAAACTCTGGCGTTTTATTCCTGGAATCACACAATTTCAAACTAAAAACCTATTAGCAAATGAGCTCAAAGAATTAGAAGCTGCTAAAAATCAAATTGAATCCACGACATTTTTATTTGTCGAAGGCAAAGATGAGTTCATTCCTGGAGAAAATCAAAAAATCCCCAAGTTACGGACAAATTTTTCTACCCTTTTCAAAATAGCTCAATCCTTAAATCAGGACGTACAAGTTTTAATTCGTGGTCACACTGATACTACTGGTACAGAAGGACAAAATTTCCTCCTCAGTCAAATACGGGCGAATAAAATTTTTACGGCTTTAAATCTGCCGAAAATTCATACCAATAAATTTAAACTTGCTGCTTTAGGTTCTACACTACCTTATCAACCAGAATTAAATTTAGATGCCAGAAAACTGAATCGGAGAGTGTCTTTTCAAGTATTCATCACTGACAAAAGTAAATAAATCATGCTGCAAAAAAAAATCTGTATGGTAGGTGCATTTGCTACTGGTAAAACCAGTTTAGTTTCCAGGTTTATCTACAGTATTTTTTCTGATAGGTATTATACAACTGTCGGTGTCAAAATTGATAAAAAAACTCTCAGTCTGCAAGGCAACAATGTTAATTTAATTCTTTGGGATCTTTACGGTGAAGACGAGTTTCAGAAAGTTAGAATGTCTTACCTAAGAGGTTCATCTGGTTATATTTTAGTTGTAGATGGTACAAGGCGTAGCACTCTCGATAAAGCTTTTGAGTTGCAAACTAAAGTAGAAGAAAGTATTGGTCAAGTACCGTTTATTTTAGTCTTTAACAAATGGGATATGACAGAGGAATGGGAAATTGAACCCCAGGAGTTAGATAGTATTCTCAGCAAAGGCTGGAATGTAATTAAAACCAGTGCTAAAACAGGACAGGGTGTGGAAGAAGTCTTTCAAACACTTGCTCATCAAATCATCAATCGATAAATGGCAGACATCCCCAAGGCTGTAGTTTTATATATTCTCAATTTTATTATCGAAGAGCGATCGCTTGCTTATCTCTTAGTCAACAAGGACGGTGGACTGGAAGCCTGGGGGGGAAAACTCGCTGAGTATGGCATTACAAATCTCAGTCAAGGAATATCGGTATGTGAACAAATTTTTTTTCTCGAAGGTTTACTACCTATAGATGACTCTCCGTTATTTCTCCCCTTCATCAAAATCGCAGCGAGTATCTGTGCGGATGTTCATATTTTTCCATCCGAGGAAGGTGATTGGGTATTACTATTGAATAGTATGTTAGATGAAAAGCATCTCTCAGCTATGCAGCAAGAAGCCAACTACTCCAGCCTAGCACAAGAACAATCTGATAGATTAATAAGGAAGGATTTAGGAATCAGCAGTCAAAATTCAGAATAATTAATAAACAGGAGTCAGAAGACAGAATTCAGAATTCAGAATGCTCCACCCATAAAGGATGGAGTTTAAATGAAGAAAAAAGTTTTATTTTGATTTCACCCATGAAGCACGAAATTTTCCACCAATATTAATCACCCAGCGATGCACTGAGCTTGCTGAACGTTCCCTAAGAATAAAAACTATATTATCTATAAAACTCATATTTGATTTGGGAAAAAACAAGGTATATTTATAATCTCTTTTTCCTATTACCTGCCTACGCAATGATGTTCAGTTATCAAGTTGGATTGCTAGATATTTTTATGATATGACTACAACTATATTATCTGACTTATTCTTAGGCTTAAATATTTTAGTCTTAGAAAGAATTGATATTGGCTTATTTAGAATTACGGCTCAACCACCTAGCTGGTTACAGCGTTTTTGTAGCCAGCAATTAAGATTTGGCATGGATATGTTAATTCCGCAAGAGGAATTTGCATTTTTAGAAAATTTTTTGTTTGATGCCGAAGATTTTTGGAGCGAAAATAAGATTGGTAAGCTTAATTCTGGTCTTTGGAGTCAAAAAAATTTAAATGGCTATGAAGAGCAGTTAGAAGCTTATGCTTTGTGTGTAAATGAAAGTAAAATTTTATTAATTGAATTAGCAGAAGATAAATTTAAATATAAACAGCACCTAATTCAAGCAGGTCGAGAACAACAATTAAATTATCAACAATTATTAAAAGACAATCAAAGAAAAGAAGTCTTAATTAATTGTATTATTCATGATATAGCAGGGCAACTCAACGCCATTAATTGCTGTTTAGCCTTGCTAGAGTTTGAAAATTTAACAGATAAAGGTAAGGAAAATTTAGAAATCGCTCGTAAGCAATCGATTAAGCAAGAAATGTTAATTAGAAATATTTTAGATGCTTTTTCGGATGAGGTGCGATCGCTAGAAAGTTTTATCGTAGATATTGACACTGCGCCTGATATTCTTAGGGCTGTAGAAGAAACTATCGAACTATTTAAAGCTACCTTTGCACTGACTAACCAACAGTTACAGCTTGCAGCTAATGTTGACAGCACAGCCGATTGGAAAGTTGTAGGCGAACAATCACGCCTAGACAGAGTTATTACAAATCTGGTGGAAAATGCTTATCGCCACAGTCCAGAAGACTCAACAGTAACTATTAATTTGCAAGCAGAAGTAGGATATGTACTCTTCACTATTGATGATGAAGGTGAAGGTGTATCACCAGAAATGAGCAATAATTTATTTCAAAAGTTTTCCCAAGGTCAAAATCGCGCAGGTAGAGGAGGAATCGGTCTTTATTTTTGTCGAATGACGATTGAACGTTGGGGTGGAAATATTGGTTATTTACCTCGTCCCGAAGGCGGTTCCCGTTTTTGGTTCCGCCTTCCCAGACCATTAGGAAATGAGTAATGAGTAATTACTCATTACCAGGACTAAGGAGATTGGGAGTAAGGGTTTTAGATACATACACCCTTACTCCCTACTCCCTATTCCCATATATTAGTAACCAATCAAATGCAGGACATCACGAACTACGCTATAGCCGGCTAAGTCCCAGAGTAAATAAGCCACAAAACCAATTGCTGCTAAACGGCCATTCCAGAGTTCGGCTTGGGGAGTCCAACCAAACAAAAATTCATTGCGATCGCGTCCATTATAAGCATTAGCAACTCCTGGTAAATCTGTAGAGGGACGAGTTTCCATGATTGTTCTCCAAAATTAAGTTAGTATTGGCAAATTTTTCTTTAGTCAGGACTTACGCACAAAGATTATCTGTGGAGATTGGGTGTAAGGATTTTGAATCACTACACCCCTATCCCGAATTTCTCACGCATGGTTAGGGGGTGTGGGGAGTGTAGGAAGAGAGGGGAGTGTGGGGAGTGTGGGAAGTGTGGGAAGAGAGGGGGGAAAGATTTCTTTACCATCCTCCCACCCCTACACCCTCGCCACAACCCTTGATTTTTCGTTTTGATGCGTAAGTAAGTCCTATTTAGCGACCTATTAGATGTAAGACATCGCGCAGAACGCTATAACCTGCTAAATCCCAAAGTAAATAAGCCACAAAACCAATCGCAGCCAAGCGACCATTCCAGAGTTCAGCTTGGGGAGTCCAGCCAAAAATAAACGCATTGCGGTCTATGCCGTTATACTCTGTAGCGACTGGTGGTAAATTCGTCGAGGAGCGAGGTTCCATTTGTTGAGTCCAAATTGATTTGTTACTTAACTTCACGTTAGCTATTTACCACCAGCCTGCTTTCCGTCTAGAGGTACAAACTCTAGCCACCTCTTCTGGAAGATACAAACAGCCAAAAACTGTTAACATCTCTTTCTTTAGAGGTGCTAAAAAGCATATTTATAAATAAATGTAAATTACTATTAGCTAAATCTTGGATATTTTAAGATGAAATCAGAGGATTTAGACAATATTAATTAATGGAAATTAATCGCCACAATATTTATAATCATAGGCATTTTCCTGTGATAATTTCAGCAATCTCCCCAAAATTAAATCTTTCGATTCATCAAACTTCTACCCGACGCTAGATATATTATTCAAACTTCAGATGGATGCTGGAATCGCCTAAATTGCCCGATTCTGAGATTTACAAGAGTTAGGTATAGCGATTGTTAACAGATATTAATTGCATAATTGCTGCTCAGATGATTCTGATATCTCTCCAAAGTTAAACATTAAAAAATAAGGAAATACAATGATTCAAAGTACAGGCATTATGTTGGGACTCTACAAACCATTGTTATGGGTAGCACAAATTTCTGTAGATCCCTCCAACGTCACGCCAGCGCAAGCATCGGTGCTGACCTCCGGGCCGCGCTTTTTTGTCGCCTTAATTTCCGGGGTGATTTTAGCTTTTGCTTTTCAATTAGTGCTAACTAATCTCTCCGTTGCTGCTGGTATTTCCTACTTGGGACATTCCTCAGATGCGGATTCTCATCATGGGGAAGCAGGCAGTTTTGGCGGCACAATTCGCAAAATTGGGACGGCTGTAGGGATTTGGACATTAGTCACTGTTACCATCGCCTTATTAATTGCCAGTTTCCTAGCCGTAAAATTAAGCTTAGTGATTTTTGACCCCAGATTAGGGGCGATTTTGGGGTTAGTGATTTGGGGTGCATACTTCTTATTACTAGTGTGGGTCAGTTCTACTACTGTGGGTTCCTTAATTGGTTCAGTGGTGAATACTGCTACCTCTGGTTTTCAGGCGATTATGGGAACTGCTACCGCCGCCTTGGGTGCGAAAGCCGTAAATCAGCAAGTGGTAGCCACCGCCGAAGCCGCCGCAGCTGCTGTACGTCGAGAATTAGGTAGTGCAATTGACCCGATTAGTATTCGAGAAAATGTTGAAGATTACCTAGAAAAACTGCGTCCGCCTGAGTTGGATATCTCCCAAATCCGGGGCGAATTTGAAAAATTACTCAATGATCCACAATTAAAAGCGATCGCCGGTAGCCCCGATTTACGCCAGATCGACCGCGAAAAATTTATTGATTTAGTCAGCAGTCGCACCGACCTTTCTAAACGCGACGTTAACCGCATTGCAGATACACTTTACAATGTTTGGCAACAGGTAGTAGGGCAACAGCCACCTGTTCCAGATCGTTTAGGGGAATTAGTTGACTATCTCAAATCTTTACCCCCAGGACAAACCAGAACCGACGAACTCAACGCCAAACTAGAACAGTTAATTACTGAAAGCCGTTCAGCTAAACCAGCCGACCAAAAAGCCGCACCGGGACTGATTCAGCAGACAGTCCAGCAAGGTTTAACGGCTTTGACTGGTATTGTTTTGGGACGCACTGATTTATCAGATATTGATGTGGAAAAGATTTTACAGTCCCTAACCACAGCCAAAGATAAAGCCACAGAACAAGCTGATAAACTAGGTCTTCCCGTACCTTCCCAACCTTACAGCCCAATTCGCGTTGACATCGAAAATTATCTGCATAACACTTATGCTTGGCAACTCAGCCAAGAAAGAATCGCCCAAGAATTCCGCGATGTTATTTATGACCCAGCCGCCGACCCTGGCATTATTAAAAGAGAATTAGACCGCCTGTCTCGTAATGATTTCGTCAAGATTCTGCAAGATAGAGGTCTACTCACCCAAGTTGAAATTCAACGCATCGCCGACCATCTAGAAGTTGTGCGTCAATCAGTATTAGTCACCGTTACAGCCGAAGAAGAACGAGAAATTGCCCAAGATTTACAACGGCGAGTTGAAAGTTATCTGTTAGTCACACCAAAATCAGATTTGACGGCGGAAGGTATTGAACGGGATTTTCAGTCTTTGTTGTCAGACTCTGATGCAGATTATGAAACACTTTCACGCCGTTTGGCAGTAATTGACCGGGCAGAAATGCGACAAATTCTGCTGGAACGCAACGATGTGCAAGTATATGAAGTTGAACCAATTTTAGATGAATTGGAAAAGCAACGCGATCGCGTTTTAATTGCAGCCCAAGGTATAGCAGAACAGGCAAAATATCAAGCAGAAACCCTGTGGTTGAATGTAGAATCATATCTGCGGAACACAGGCAAAGCAGAATTAAACCCTGATGCAATTCGCGCCGACCTGAAGCGATTATTAGAAGACCCCCAAGCCGGGATGATTGCCATTCGCACTCGGTTGTCTCGTTTTGACCGCGATACTTTGGTACAGTTATTGAGTCAGCGCCAAGATTTGAGCGAAGACCAAGTTCATAACATTATTCATACTGTGGAAGATTCTTGGCACAGTATTCGCCACGCACCGCAAGCCGTCGCTGACAAAGCCAAAGAACAATATGATTCTGTCATGACGACAATTACAGATTATCTGCGGAACACTGGCAAAGCAGAACTCAACCCCGAAGGGATTCAACGAGATTTAGATCGCTTGTTTGCCAATCCTAAAGAAGGTGCGATCGCCCTGCGGCGACGTTTATCGCAATTAGACCGAGATACCTTAGTGAAATTATTGAGTCAACGACGAGACTTGAGTGAAGAACAAGTCAACCAAATAATTGACTCGATGCAAACATCAATCCGCAATATTGCGCGTGCGCCCCGCCGTTTTGCTACTCGTACCCAGCAAAGAATGGATACATTCAAAGCTTATCTGGAAGAATATTTGCGGCAAACAGGCAAAGAAGAACTCAACCCTGAAGGTATTAAACGTGACTTGCAATTATTGTTGCATGATCCACGGGTCGGGGTAGAAAGTTTGAGCGATCGCTTGGCGCATTTTGACCGTTCTACTATCATCGCTTTACTGAAAATTCGGGAAGATATGAGTGATGAAGAAGCCGCCAGAATTGCCGACAATATGATTTCCGTCCGGGATCAATTTGTCGAACAAATACGGAGTATTCAACGCCGGATACAAGATGTTGTAGATAATATTTTTGACCGTATCCGTAACTATCTCAATTCTTTAGATCGCCCAGAACTTAATTATGATGGCGTTAAACGGGATATCCGCCAGTTATTTGACGATCCCCAAGCTGGATTTGATGCCTTGCGCGATCGCCTATCTGCCTTCAACCGTGATACCCTAGTCGCCATCATGAGTTCCCGCGAAGATATCTCTGAGGAAGATGCTAACCGCATTATTGACCAAGTAGAACGCGCTCGGAACACAGTCTTACAACGCGCAGAACGCATCCAACAAGAAGCACAACGCCGTTTAGAAGAAGTCAAACGTCAAGCCCAAAAGCAAGCCGAAGAAACCCGCAAAGCCGCAGCCACAGCCGCTTGGTGGTTATTTGCTACAGCCGTCGTTTCTGCAATTTTCGCCGCCTTTGGTGGTGCGATCGCTGTTGTGTTTGTCTAGCTTAAAAACTGTCTCCGCTAAAATTTTAGCCTCCCAATGTGGGAGGCTTTTCATATCTCAAGAAAATTCAGCAGTCAGATTTAGGACTTATACACAAAGGTTATGCCCATGCGTAAAGATGATTACGACAAATAGATCACTACCAATCCAAAATCCAAAATCTAAAATCCAAAATTGATATAACGCAGACGTACTCTCAAAAGACGCAACCACCGCAGCCAAACTTGTGCAGGTTGCTCAAAGAAAGTGAAAATATCACCAAAACCCAGGTTCGTTTTATTATGATGCAGCCAGTGTCTTTCGGGAGTTGTAATGAATAGAAATTGACACAAAATATTGATGACCTTTGGAGTTTGCCAACCCAAAACACTAACGTGTCTCCACCATACATGAAACTGACCTAATAGCAATCCTAAAATCACACCAATGGGAGAGAAAGACCAGAAAATAAATGCCATAATTATATAAGGCAAAGCTCCCAAAATTCCATCTAAAAGTACCTGAAGATTTGCCGTTAATATGGCATAGTGGCGAAAGTCCTTCTTCCAAGAATGATGTGTTCTTAAGTGGAGGCTACCAAAAACATGCTCAGGTATGTGATACACGAATGTAGATAAAAAATCACCAAAAAATAATAACAGCCAAGCAACAACGATAGCCTCAAGCATTTGTACTCCTCACGTTCAATTAAACAAATCCACACAAAAAAATCCCAAAAAGACAGTTGATGCAGCGTCGCATCTTGTCAATTTTTCGGGTGACATTACCGTAATATTTAAAAGTTTTATTGATGTGCGATTGTCAGTTTAATCAATCACATTAATGACTCCTTTTTTCTTCTGTCAGAAAGAAATTAGCCAATACATCTAAAACTTGATAGATTTAGTGTATTTTAGTATTGTTACCCCATAATCTTCTTATGAAGACAGACAGTATGAGCAAAGAACCAGTTAAAATTAGTACAAATTTAGGTTAAGAATTTCTGCACAGTTATTTAGCAGAGATTAACTACAAGTTATCTGGCATTGAGAGAAAATTTTACTAGTTGACTGAAGGACAAATCTATCTGCGGTTAATTATTTTTATCTATAACTCACTAAGTTAAGAAAGGCGATGAGATATATCAAAAATTGATGTGTTAAATATTACGTAAAAAATCAAACTATGGCAATCACACAATACCAAATTCCGATTATAGATATCAGTGCCTTAGTCACAGAAAGTAGCGATCGCCACCTGACAGCAGCAAAAATTGGTCAAGCCTGTCGGGAATATGGATTTTTCTATATTATTGGGCATGGTGTAGATATAGACTTGCAGCAGCGCCTAGAAGATTGTAGCCGTGAATTTTTTGCCCAAGATTTAGCCACCAAAATGCAAATCCCTATGGCGTTGGCTGGAAAAGCATGGCGGGGTTACTTTCCTGTGGGTGACGAACTCACATCAGGAAAGCCAGATTTAAAAGAGGGGATTTATTTTGGTGCGGAATTAACTTCATCACACCCGCAGGTAAAAGCTGGTACACCTATGCACGGTGCAAATTTGTTTCCGCCTAATCTGCCACTATTTCGTGAGACAGTACTAGAGTATATGTCAGTAATGACCAAGCTGGGACATATTTTAATGACAGGTATTGCCTTAAGCTTGGGATTAGAAGCATCTTACTTTAGCGATCGCTACACCAGCGACCCCTTAATATTATTTCGCATCTTTAACTACCCGCCTGATCAGTTATCAAGCAACGACGAAATTCGCTGGGGAGTTGGTGAACATACAGATTACGGCGTATTAACTATTCTCAAACAAGACAATTTAGGTGGTTTGCAAATCAAATCAAAATCACGCTGGATTGATGCGCCACCTGTACCGAACTCCTTTGTCTGTAACATCGGCGATATGCTCGATCGTATGACAGGCGGATTATACAAATCTACACCCCATCGGGTACAAAATTTTAGTGGACGCGATCGCCTATCCTTTCCGTTCTTCTTCGATCCCAACTTTGATGTAGAAGTCAAACCGATTGAATTAAATCACGTCGTCCAAGAAGATTCTCAAGAACGTTGGGATAAAGCCAGTGTGCATAACTTTCAAGGAACCTACGGTGATTACGTGCTGAGTAAAGTAGCCAAAGTTTTCCCAGAGTTACAGCGCACAGTTTTATGAAGAGTGCTGAGTTGAAAGTGCTGAGTTAAAAGAACACCCCCACACCCTGACACCCAAATTTCACAGATAACCTTTGTGCCTTGAAAGCGTTACCCTAGATGGTAAAGCTCAAATTTAGACTATGACACCTGACGAAATTGCGGTAACACTAACAGAATTCTTTGGTACAGAAAGTATAGCTGCGATCGCACCTGGATCTTGGCAAGTAGACTCACCTAGTTTTCGGCTGTTAGTGCTGCTGTCAGAAGACCAAACTTGGCTGCGAGTGCTATTGCCGATTGTACCGCTACAAGAAGCGGAAACATTTTTAACCCAATTTTTAGAAGCCAACTTTGATGAAACTCAGGAAACCCGCTACGCCATCTATGACGGAGTAGTTTGGGGAGTCTATCACCATAATATGGGTACATTAGTGAGTGCGGATTTTGCCAATGCTATTTCTAGACTGCTTTCTCTTCATAAAGCTGGTTTAAATGATGTCTTCAATCGATTTATTGAAAACCGCCTCCGCAAAATTATCCAAGGCGCAAAACAGCAAGGACAATCTCTACAAGCCACAATGCAAAACTTAGACAGATTTTATGCAGAAGGCTTAATGGGTGAAATTAACCAATCTGCTAACGATAGAGAACAAGTATTAGCAACTTGGCAATATCAACTAGAACGCCTGTGGAATGAAATATAGCAAAGTGCTGAGTGCTGAGTGCTGAGTGCTGAGTGCTGAGTGCTGAGTGCTGAGTGCTGAGAAAAAATACTAATCCCTAATTCTTAGTCCCTACCCCCTACCCCCTACTCCCTATTTTTATTCATGGATATTATCGAAATTCTCAAAGAAGATTATCAAAGATTTCCTGAAAATCAAACATATTCAATTTACGCAGAAGATGTTTATTTTCAAGATGCAGTTTTTAAATTTCGAGGAATTAAACTTTATCAGTGGATGATTAAATTTATCCAGACTTTCTTTTTAAATCTCAAAATGGATTTACATAGTATTCAACGTTTGGGAGACACTATCAAAACTGAGTGGACACTGAGTTGGAATAGTCCCTTACCTTGGAAACCCCGCATTTCTATCACTGGCTGGAGCGAATTAAAACTTAACTCTGATGATTTGATTATTTCTCACATTGATTATTGGAATTGTTCACAGCTAGATGTAATTAAACAGCATTTCTTTCCAGTTAAATAGTGTTATCAAAGCTTGTTCAGATACCCGACTTCTTGAAGAAGTCGGATATCTTGTTGCTCTCAAATATTCCAAGTTTGTGACAGCAGCACTTTTAAACACTCATTTCTAACATCCGTTGCATGGGACGCAGCGCCGCCACTCTAATATCTTCAGACATTGTAATTTCAGGAGCGCGATTTTTCATCGCTAAATACAATTTTTCTAATGTATTGAGTCGCATAAACGGACACTCATTACAGTTACAATTATTTGTTGGTGGCGCAGGAATAAAATGCTTATCTGGCGCAAATTTTTGCATTTGGTGAATAATTCCTGGTTCTGTCGCCACAATAAATTCTTGGGCAGGGCTGGTCTGACAATATTTGAGTAAAGCTGCCGTCGAACCAATATAATTAGCGTGGCGCAAAACGCTAGTTTCACATTCTGGGTGAGCGATCGCCTCCGCTTGGGGATGTGCTATTTTTAACTGGACGATTTTCTTTTCGGAAAAGGTTTCATGGACAACACAGCTACCTTGCCACAGTACCAAATCTCTGCCAGTTTGTTCCATGACATAGCGCCCTAAATTCCGGTCTGGAGCAAAAATAATTGGCTGGTCTTTGGGTATCTGCTGCACAATTTTGACAGCATTAGAACTAGTACAAATAATATCGCTCATTGCCTTAATGTCAGCAGAGCAGTTAATATACGAAACCACCAAATGATCAGGATAAGCTGCTTTAAACGCCGCAAATTCCTTTGGTGGACAACTATCTGCTAAAGAACAACCAGCAGTTAAATCAGGTAACAGTACTAACTTATCAGGATTGAGAATTTTGGCTGT
This sequence comes from Aulosira sp. FACHB-615, assembly GCF_014698045.1. Taxonomy (GTDB): domain Bacteria; phylum Cyanobacteriota; class Cyanobacteriia; order Cyanobacteriales; family Nostocaceae; genus Nostoc_B. The sequence continues at coordinate 61,132 of NZ_JACJSE010000020.1, read as the reverse complement.
TTCTGCCATAAAGTGTACGCCAGCAAAGACAATTACATCTGCATTGGTCTGAGCTGCGGCTTTCGCCAGTTGTAACGAATCACCAATAAAATCTGCAATATCTTGAATATCTGGTTCTTGATAGTAATGCGCCAAGATTACCGCATTGAGTTCTTTTTTTAAATCCTCAATAGCAGCAAATAAATCTCGTGGTAGTTCACCTGATTGGGTTTGGTTTTTTGGTGCAAATGCAGTTGTAAACACAGTTAGGGGTTGCTTATGGTTGCAAGTATTTTATCTAGTGGATTCAATTATAGTAGTTTTTACCAAAAATAACAGGCAATAAAATTAAAGACTTTTTGAAGTATTACGTAAGTATATAAAAGCGTATGATATCCTAGGTTAGTTTTGGCAATTATCTTTATAGGTAAGGGCAGGTTGAGTAAAAGAATCTCTGGGTAAAGGAAATCCCCTATTAACCCGCCTTTACAGTAGTAGGGGGTGCTGATTTTTCCGCCATCACGATGAGTTATTTGTAAATCTAATCAGTTGACAATTGTCAACTGATAAAAGCTGGAGGTCAAACAGCACTCATGGAACTCACTTTAAATCAAATAGCAGGATTTCCGCGCTCAGGTTGGTGCTAATTTCGAGTTTTTCCTCGCCACTGATTTGTACACCGTCACCGGCTCTGAGTTCTTCGCCGTTCAGTGTGGCTATACCTTGAGCTATTTGCAACCAAGCATAGCGATCGCGTTTCAGGTGATAATTCACCACATCACCGCTTTCTAAAACAGAGGCGTATAAATCCACATCTTGATGAATTGTTACCGCACCGTCGCGGCCATCTTTGGCGGCGATTAAGCGTAATTGACCGCGTTTTTCTTCTACAGAAAATGCTTTTTGTTCATATCTGGGAGCCAAGCCTTGCTCATCTGGTAAAATCCAGATTTGCAGTAGATGGAGTGGTTCGGTGGGTGAGGGATTAAACTCGCTGTGCATAATTCCTGTACCTGCACTCATAATTTGAGCATCACCAGGACGAATGACTGAACCTGTACCCAAACTATCTTTATGCTCAACAGCGCCAGACAGCACATAAGTGAGAATTTCCATATCTCGATGTCCGTGGGTAGGAAAACCCGCACCAGGCGCAATGCGATCGTCGTTAATCACGCGCAGAGACCGGAATCCCATCCGATTGGGATCATAAAAATGGCTGAAGGAAAATGTGTGGTAACTATCTAGCCAGCCGATTTGGCTCCGACCGCGATTGTTTCGATCATGAATTAAATAGTTAATTGTATTTTGAGACATAAATTTACCTCAGTTGATTTAGTTTTGGTAATCTCAATAATTAATATTCTTGTGTACAGAAATATGCAAATTAATGCAGTTAATTAATTACCAAATCGATGCGCTAGATTTTAACTGCCAATTAATCACTAATCTCAGAGAGAATTTTGATTTATCTAGCTGGCTTTCGACTTATTTAAATATTAGAATATCTACCTATAAAATGAAAAGTACGCACTAAAAAGTGGCGTACTTACCAAAAGGATACTATGAAGTTTGCCAGGAATTATCTAACTGTAGCTGGTGTTTTAGTAGTAGCAGAGCCATTCTCTGCTTTAATTTCTGCTACTTGCAAATGAGCTTCTAAGAACCACAGTCGTTTGTCAATGGTGCGAGAAATTTCGGTGTAAAGGTCTGCGGTGTCTGCATCACCTAAGTCGTCGGTTTTAGCGATCGCTTCTCGGATATGTTTAGCGTAAGGTGCAAAACGGTCGGCTAATGCGGTTACATGGTCTTTGCCATCCAAAATATCCAGAGGATATTCTGGCAGGATGGAGTTACTAGCCGCTAGTCTTGCGGTTCCGAAAGCATAGCCACCTAACGCGGTGACACGTTCAGCCACTGTATCAACATATTCTTCTAATTCGCCTGCAATCTCATCAAACAATTCGTGCAACTGATAAAAGTCTGTACCTTTAACGTTCCAGTGTGCTTGCTTTGTCTGGGTTTTCAAATCTAAGGTAGCTGCCAATGTTTGATTCAGAATGGCTACGATTTGAGAACGTGCTTCGGCAGGAATATCAATACGAGAGGGATAAAGACGGGATGTCTGCTTATTGTCGCTCATGGTTCTAAATTTGTTGATCGACACATTGAGTCTACAAATAGTGATGGAGTTTGGGGAACTTCCGAAAGACAGATGGTTTTTCCGCAGGAATGATTTATTATCTTGATTACTCTTGCGGATACTCAGTAATTCAAAGGCGGTGGTTGTCGATCGCATTGAATGTACCACCAAACAGGCGATCGCGGATGATGTCATTTTGCAAGAAGTCGTGGGGAAAACCTAGTTCAATTTGACTCACTTCGTTGAGGCGTTGCAGGTGTTCCGGCGATAAGGTGATATCTAAACAAGCCAAGTTATCTTGAAATTGGCTGAGTTTGCGTGCGCCGACGATAGGAATCATTACACCACTTTGGGCGCGTAACCAAGCTAATGCGACTTGCGAAGGTGAAGCGCCAATTTCCGTAGCAACTTGACTCACTACTGCGGCGATCGCTAAACTGCGTTCTGATACAGTTCCAAATGCAGTGTTGGCAAGCCTACCTTGTTCTTCTCCTGGTTGCAGAGGCTGATTATACTTACCTGTCAGTACACCACCAGCTAAGGGCGACCAAGGTGTGACTGCTAAATCAAGGGCTTTAGCCATTGGGAGCAAATCTCGTTCTGGTGTTCGCTGAATTAAATTATACTCAATTTGCAAAGCTACAAACTGCGTCCAGCCTTGATATTGAGCGATAGTATTAGCTTGAGCCACAATCCAAGCAGGTGCATCAGAAATCCCAATGTAAAGAACCTTACCTTGACGCACCACATCATCAAGCGATCGCATTACCTCCTCAATTGGAGTGGTAAAATCCCAAGCATGTAACCAAAATAAATCAATATAGTCTGTATTCAGTCGTTTGAGACTACCTTCTAAGGATTGCACCAAATTCTTGCGATGATTGCCGCTACCATTGGGATTACCTGTATTTTCTCCCATCCGCGAGGGAAAAGAGTATTTAGTTGCAACTACAAAGCGTTCTCTGTCTTGAGCAATTAATTCACCAACAATTTTTTCACTACTACCGTTGGTGTAACCATTGGCGGTGTCAATAAAATTCCCACCGGCTGCTGTAAAAGTCTCAAAAATTCTCCGACTTTCATCAACAGAAGCACCCCAACCCCAGTCTTCACCAAAAGTCATCGTTCCCAAGCAGAGTTCCGAAACTCTCAACCCACTTTTGCCTAAGAGTTTGTATCTCATATCACTCGCAATTGGTAGTTTTTAATTACCTTAGCAGTGAAAAATTAGCAGTAACAATTGACCAATGGTAGATGACACTGATTTAAAAAGGTGTTGTTGCTTGTAAATGAAGAGTTTTGGCTAATTGGGGATGGTAAAAACTGATTTCCCTGGCGTGGAGATGTAAACGATTTGCATTAGCATTACATCCATAAAGGCGATCGCCCAATATTACCACGCCTAATCCTACCGCCGCATGAACCCGCAGCTGATGGGTGCGTCCGGTGAGGGGGATAAATTCTACGCGGGTGTATTCGCCTTCTTTGGCAATTACCTGAAACTTGGTGACACTGGGTTTACCATGTTGCCAATCAACTTGTTGATAAGGGCGATTTTGCGGATTTCCCCAAAGTGGTAATTCAATCACACCGTGATTTTGAGTCACCGCACCTGCCAAAATTGCTTCATAAACTTTATGCACTTGTCGCTGTTGGAATTGTTGACTGAGGTGATAGTGCGTATTGCGATCGCGTGCTATCAACAAAATACCAGAAGTCTCCTGATCCAAACGATGCACAGATACAAGGTTCGTCCCATCAGCTAATAAATTCCGTAAACGACTCACTACACTATCTTGGGTGTCTTGATAACGGCCGGGAACTGATAATAGTCCCGCAGGTTTATTCACAGCAATTAGCCATTCGTCTTGATAGATAATCTCCTCTCTAGTAGCGGAGGGACTGACAACTCCCCTTGAACTATTAGGTTTAATACCCGACAGCAAAAATCCCATCAACGGCTGACAACGTTCTACACAAGCTTCATAAAATTCCCCTTGAATTTTATCTCCTGAAGATTTCCCCCACCAAAATTCTGCCATTGCGAGGGGTTTAAGGTGATGGGTGGCGGCGTAATGCAACAACTTTGGGGCGCAACAGTCGCCTGTACCCGTGGGTAAACCATCCGGCATTAATTGTTGTAAGGTGAGAGATTGACCGAAAAAATTCATCAGCGAATAAGCAGCGTGCATTTGGGCTTGGAGTTGACGAGATAAGGTTTTACGCTGTTGTTTTAATTCTCTGATTTTGGTATCTGCGGCGGTAATTAATTGTTGAAGCGGCTGTAAAACTTCATCTCGCTGACGTTTGAGTTGTCGCCGTTCAATCCCATCTTTGCGACTGGCTGCGTCAAGTTCTGCAAGTGCAGTGGTGAGAACTTCACTTGTGAGTGTTTCGCCCAGTATTTGGCGTTGGGCTTGGCGTTGATATCTGCATTCACGATGGCGATCGCTCATGACTTGCAATTGCTGTGTAAATTCAGCAGATAATATTTCATACTGCTGTCGTTCTGGTAATTCTTGTAAATTAATAATTTCTTGTTTAATTGTCTCTAATTTTGCTAAAGTCTCCGCTTCTGATAAAGCAACTGTATCTCTTCCGGGAATTGGCGGAACCCAGCCATCAACAACACTTTTACCATTTAATAATCCTGAGAAAGCTTGAATAACTTTTTGTTCACCACTGGGCAATTCAACTAATAAAACACCATACATCTTACCTTCCCTAGCATAACGCTCATCTCTAGCGAGATAGTTCATTAAGCCACGGGCAATTCCTTCTATCAAAGCAGTACGGGGTAATCTCAGCAGTTCGCCAGTTTGGGGACAACGCCCTTCATAGTAATAGTTAGGAGAAAAATGCTTGACTGTAAAATTACAATCAATAAAATCTGAAATTGGCGAAAGCAGCGAACAGTCAAGCATTTAAGAGAAGATTTATCAGATAAATCTGAAGTAGTAACGTATCAATACTAAAGTAGTACATTAAATGTAGCGACTGTCTTGAAAGTCGCTACAATTTTTTAGCAACATTTTAGCCTTGCTACGCTAGTCCAAGGGGTTTATGAGTGAACCTCAAGCTCAAAGTTAGCTGTAACTGTCTTCATTTCCAAGGTATGAGGACTCTTAAATGAAAGTTGTGCATTAGTTTGTTGGCAAGCTTCCATAGTTCTTACGTGTTCCATTTCATCATCTCGAATTGCCACAAACACATCATAAAGATGATCAATTTGAGGACGGCGTTCAGTGGGTTGATGAGATGTTTGAAACTCATCAAACATATATAAGTCGCCATCACGATAGTAACGGATTGCTACTAATGGAGCCGGTTGGGCTTTCAATCCCACTTCATTTGCTGTCAAGAATTTATGATAACTGCTGTATGCGTGTTTTTCCACCAGTTCCATAAAATGATAGGCAGAACGCGGTGAAAAGAAATACACACAAGTAATAATCCAGTAATAAATTAATGCTGTAGTTTTGGCTAATAGTCGATCGCCCCAAAATGCGTCTCCACCTAAAGATTCCATAATTAATAGGTGATGCAATTCATTCCAAGATTCGGCAAAATGAACCTTCAGCCAATCAGCTTTGCGCCATAATCCCAAAGTTTCATAAAGATGCAACACTGAGAGATAAGAAAAGTAAGGTACACGCGCTACTGTTTCTAAAACATAAAAACGAGGATAAGGGCGATCGCGATAAACAGTATTGATCACAAATACCAAAATATTCACAAGCAAACGAATCATAGCTGTCTCCATGTATGCTTAAAAGATTAGGAGTAGTTGAGATAGCTGGGTTAGTTATCTTACCTGTGCAATTTTTTATACAGCTAAAATTTGAGGAACTTGTGAGGAATATTGAAATTGAACATAGTAAAATGCGATCGCTCAATTGTGGTTCATTACATCAAGCGATCGCATTTGTTTGACTCAACTAATAGCAGATATTAAAAACTGTTTTAAAGTTCAGATCCCCGACTTCTTGAAGAAGTTGGGGATCTTGTTCCTCATGGCTAAATTTCAACCTAATTGTCAGATTTTGGCGCGAACTACCGGATAAGGGAACAGTCGCTTAAATCCTTCCTGACGTTCTGCTACTGTTTCAGGAGCAACATCCCACAAACTTTCGTAATAGAAAAAGGCTACACCTAAACCCCGTTCTTGAGTAGCCCGTACTTGAGCCTTAATTTGTGGCATTGGGACTGGGTTATTGCGTAACCCTGCCATAATTCCGATTCCGGTGGGAATTTTTTGTTGTGCTTCTTGAATTTCGCTACGGCCGATATTGGCAACAAAACTCTGGAAATCAGGACGATAAACTTGCACAATTAGCTCATCTACAATATTTTGCCGTATCCAAGCCAGCCAATCTTGCAGGTGGAACTTATAAGCAAAATCATAATAATTTGGTGATACAGAAAAAATGCTATTGGGTTTTCTGGCTTTCACTGCTTGGTTCAGTCTCACCATGAAAGCTGTAATTTTATCTGCCCGCCATTTTACCCAAGCTGAATCATTAGGGTTTGCAGGAGGATTGTTTTTGGTTTCTTGGGTATATAAAGCTACTGTATATTTGTCATAACCAAATTCATGGGGCAAACTCATGTGGTCGTCAAACTGAATACCATCAGCATCATATTGGGTGACGACTTCTAACACCAAGTTAGTAATAAACTGTTGTACTTGGGGATGGAAAGGATTTAGCCAAACAACTTCACCCGCCGCGCTGATAGAAGTTTCACTACCATTGCGCTTTTGCGTTAACCACTCTGGATGATTTAATGCTAACTCGGATGTTGGCGGAGCCATGAACCCAAACTCAAACCAGGGTATAACTAACAAACCTTTACGATGGGCGTGATTAATTAAGTCTGCGAGGATATCTTGCCCCTCTAAACCACGGGTAATAAAAGGCTGAATACCTGCACCTTGGGCGGTTGCACTGGGATACATCGCATAGCCAGAGTTCCACACCACAGGATAGATAGTATTGAAATTGAGGCGTTGTAGGTGTTTTACAGCGTCCCGCACCTTGACGCGATCGCGCAAAACATTAAAATCATTGTTAGTCATCCACACACCGCGAATTTCTTGGCGTGGTAGTTGAGCGATCGCAGGTTTTAGCCCATCTACTACCAATACTGCCACAAAAGAAACTAACATCAGCACAGGCACTAGCCGTTTTAGCTTGCGCCCCAAACCTAAGAAAGTCAAGAGTTTCATCGGGTTGAATGATTTGTCACCTACCCACTCACGCCATCGCCTATTTTTGTGATGGAATTTATTAGCCATATAGCCTTGAAGTATTGATGTTTACTAGAGGAATGGTTAATTGGTAGTTGTTCATTCAATGCTGCACATCGAACTTCTGCACCGGGGAAACTCAAATAGAATTCATACCGTCAATTCAGGATGACGTAACCAGTATCCATTAGTGTCCAATATACATCGCGTCTAACAGGTAGTTTACCAAGTCTTTATCTTACCTGACATTCGTGGAATCATTACCAAAAATTACTGATACTATACTGTGTTATTAATAACTTAAGATAATGAAAATAGGAAGCGATACTGCGTTTTATGACAATCGACTACAGCAATAATACTCAGATTTATCTTGAATGAGAAAATTGCTGTGATGAATTTTAATCAGCCTTTACAGGTAGTTATGTAACAAACTCAAACCTATACCCTTGGGTTTCTTGAAAGATGTGTTTTAGCTGAGTCCGAAATTCATCATCCCTCAATATGTCCATCAAAGCAACTGCATTCCACCTAAGACTGTTGTTAATCAGCTAATTCTGTGACAATGATTAACAATAAGCCAGAATACTTAATCTCAGCTACTCATGCGCCAGAGTTCTCAAAACAGCCTTTTAGCAAGCAAACCGCAGCCATTTAATTGGTTATATGCCTTTTGGAAGTTTTCTCGTCCACACACAATTATTGGCACCAGTCTGAGTGTTTTGGGTTTATATGTGATTGCCATTGCCATTAATCATCGAGTTGACTTCCTATTGCCAATTTCCAATTCCCTTTTACCAGTTTTAGGTGCATGGATAGCTTGTTTATGTGGCAATATTTACATTGTCGGCTTAAATCAGCTAGAAGATGTAGAGATAGATAAGATTAATAAGCCGCATTTACCACTAGCATCTGGGGAATTTTCTCGACCTATAGGACAATTGATTGTCATTACAACAGGGATTTTAGCTTTAGTAATTGCCTGGTTAAATGGGCCGTTTTTATTTGGGATGGTAGCATTAAGCTTGGCAATTGGTACAGCTTATTCCTTACCACCAATTCGCTTGAAACAGTTTCCATTTTGGGCAGCACTGTGCATTTTTTCGGTACGTGGAACAATTGTGAATTTGGGTTTATTTTTGCATTTTAATTGGGTACTGCAAAGCAAAGAATTAATTCCGCCAGCCGTGTGGGTACTGACGATATTTATCTTAGTGTTTACCTTTGCGATCGCCATTTTTAAAGACATCCCTGATATCGAAGGCGATCGCTTGTACAATATCTCTACTTTTACAATTCAACTCGGAACGCAATCTGTATTTAACTTGGCACTTTGGGTACTCACCCTCTGCTATTTGGGGATGATGTTGGCGGGTGTATTGCGGCTAGAGGCTGTCAACTCAGCATTTTTGGTGATTACCCATTTATTATTGCTGTGTGGGATGTGGTTTCGCAGTTTAACGGTAGACTTACAAGATAAACGTGCGATCGCCCAATTTTATCAATTCATTTGGAAACTCTTTTTCTTAGAATATTTAATATTCCCCATCGGTTGTTTGTTGGCTTAACACAATGCTAGACACCCCTCCAGTAATTGATATTCTTGCCACGTTGGTAGTGATTGCGAGTGTTTTTCTACTGATTTATTTTGCTGTGAAAACCTTAATCACCTCCAACTACTTTCAAAAAGGCATCAATCTTTATCAGCAAAAAGACTATCCAGGCGCGGAAGCAGAGTTTCGCAAAGTGATTGCTATCAACTCTACGAATGATGTCGTGCGCCTATTTTTAGGAGATGTTGTATATCAGCAAGATAGAATTTCCGAAGCCACAGAATTATTCCAAGAAGTCATTCGCCGCAGTCCCAAAAACCCCGAAGCTTATTTACGCCTAGCCAATGTCTTAATGCAGCAAAATCAACCAGAAGCAGCTAAGACTAATTTGCAAACAGCACAAAATTTATTTCAAAAACGCCAACCAGAAAAAGCCCAAAAAGTGGCTCAGTTATTGGCAAAAATCAACGCCAAATCAACTTAAATATTGATTAATCATTTTAAATTGAGTCTCTATGGTACAAACACCAAAGAAAACATTGACTTTACAAGAGTTTCTCACACTACCAGAAACTCAGCCAAGCTCAGAATACATCGACGGTCAAGTAATTCAAAAACATATCCCGCAAGGAAAGCATAGCACTATTCAAGGAGAACTCTGTCCCAAAATTAATGCTGTTGTAAAAGTCAAAAAAATGGGTTGGGCTTTTCCTGAATTACGCTGCACATTTGGCGTAATTTCTCTAGTTCCTGATGTTGCTGTGTTTTCTTGGGTAAGGCTTCCTGTTGATGAAAATGGTGATATTGCTAATACGTTTACTATCGCACCCGATTGGATGATCGAAATTCTTTCCCCAGAACAAAGCCATACGAAAGTTACAAAGAAAATCTTACACGCTCTCAATCACGGCACTCAAATGGGTTGGTTAATTGACCCTGACGAGCGATTTATTGCTGCTTATCCTGCGGGAAAACAACCTTTAGCATTTGAGGCAATTGATAGTGTTTTGCCAGTGCCAGATTTCTGCCAAGGTTTACAGTTAACAGTAGGTGAAATTTTTGGCTGGTTAAAGGTAAATTTGTAATAAAAATTAATAATTTTTAATTGCGGATATCCTGAATAAATTGCTGTACAGCATCGTACTGGTCAGGTATGGTTATATACTTTAGCAGTATGCTTGGATCTAAATTAGGAAAAAAACCACTTCTTTCTACTTCCTCATATTCACCCTGTTCGCTCAGGCGAAATATTTTGATAGAGTTAGATTTCCAAAACCACACTTCTGGTACTTTTTTAGGTTTATATAACTCTTTTCTATTAATAGTTCCACTGGTGATGATAACTTCAATAACTATGTCTGGGACTTCTTTTTTTGTGCCAATGCTATAGGATTCATCTGGTGTACCTGAAGCATATCCAGGTTCTTCTAAAGTGTAGCCACCACGACCATAAAAACGTATACCCAACTCTCTCATATAAGCTTCTAATAAATAACCGAGAGTTCTTTTCACATATTCATGTTCTTCACCAATTGGCGACATAATTTCTAACATTCCTGATAAATAAGACAATCGAACATTGTGGTTGTCCAAGAGCTGGGCTTCAATTCCTTTAAACTGCTCCCAAGAAACATCTTTGAGAGTTATCAGTTTTTCTTCTGCGGACTGTTCTACAAGTGGGATACTCATATCAACACTTCCTTAAAAAACTAAATTAGACGGGGCATACCTTAACAAAACCTTCTGTAAATAGTAATGTTATTTCTTGAGGGTTAAGGATTTCGTCTTTGCCGAAGTAATCTATCTGTATATGAATTATTCTACGATCACTAACTCATCGCTAATTATCTTGCCTTCTGGGATGAAATTTTTATGCCCGATCGCATTAATCTCAGATCATGACTAAACAACAAGGCAAAGTTTACCTCGTCGGTGCAGGGCCGGGAGATGTGGCGTACCTGACAGTTAAGGCTTATCATCTCTTGGCTGTGGCTGAGGTGCTGGTCTATGATGCTCTGGTGGATGAGCAATTGTTAAACTGTGTACCAGCGAATTGTTTAAGGTTAGATGTGGGTAAGCGTGGTGGTAAACCAAGTACAACCCAAGGGGAAATTAATAAATTATTGGTGCAGCACTGTCAAGCTGGTCAACAAGTTGTCAGGTTAAAATCAGGCGACCCGTTTATTTTTGGACGCTGTACTTCGGAAATTGAAGCTTTAAAAGCAGCAGGTTGTGAATTTGAAGTTATACCGGGAATTTCCTCCGCTTTAGCCGCGCCGTTGTTTGCGGGAATTCCATTAACAGATGCGGCGATGAGTCGGTGTTTTGCTGTGTTTACCGCCCACGAACCAGATACTTTGGACTGGGAGGCGCTGTCAAGGTTAGAGACGCTGGTAATCTTGATGGGTGGACAACATTTGCCGGAAATCATACATCAATTATTGCGGCGTAAGCGATCGCGCCTCACTCCCATTGCCATTATCCGTTGGGCAGGAACACCGAATCAACAAGTTTGGACTGGTCAATTAAACAATATCCTCGAAAAAATCACAGGATTATCCCTCTCGCCAGTGGTAATTGTAATTGGTGAAGTGGTCAGGCTGCGGCAGTACTTACAATCTGAGAAAATAAATGCTGAGGATTCCACTACAGCAATTATTCCCAGTCTGCCAACTATGTCCAACCACCTCCCCCTCGCTGGAAAAACTATCTTAGTCACTCGTTCTGTGGGACAGTCAAGCGAATTTAGCGATCGCCTCCAGGCGGTTGGTGCTAAAGTCATTGAAATGCCAGCTTTAGAAATTGGCCCGCCTGCGAGTTGGGCAGATTTGGATCATGCGATCGCTAGTTTATCTGACTTCGACTGGTTAATTCTGACTTCTACCAATGGTGTGGAATACTTTTTTGCCAGATTAACCGCATTGGGTAAAGATTCTCGCGCTTTAGCTAATGTCAAAATTGCCGTTGTTGGTGAAAAAACAGCCCAATCTCTCAAACAACAAGCACTCAAACCAGATTTTATTCCACCGAACTTTGTAGCCGATTCTTTAGTAGAACATTTTCCCGAAACCTTGTCTGGTAAAAAGATTTTATTCCCCAGAGTTGAAACCGGTGGTCGAGAAATTTTAGTCAAAGAATTAACCGCCAAAGGTGCAGAAGTTATCGAAGTTGCAGCTTATCAATCTTGCTGTCCTAGTAGTATTCCCGAATCAGCGAAGTTAGCCTTACAAAATCACCAAGTCGATATTATTACCTTTGCCAGTTCTAAAACTGTGCAGTTTTTCTGTCAAATTATTGATCGCACATTTGCGAATCATGCTGTGATCAATTTAGCAGATGTTTGCATTGCTTCCATCGGCCCCCAAACTTCTAAAACTTGTCACGCTTTATTTGGCCGGGTAGATGTGGAGGCTGAAGAATATACCTTAGAAGGACTAACTCAAGCTTTGGTGAAATGGGCGGAGGGAAGTAGGGAGTTTCGATGAACATAATTATTGATGTCTAGGCAACATCAAAGTTGATACGCCGAGGATCACAGGAGGTTTTTTGACCGAAAACAAGTTAATTGACTTTCGTCTCTGTTTTTAAAGCAGTAGATGATTCTGCGGGTTTGGTAATTCTTCTACCCCAAGGTTTCAATACAGAAACAGCAATAATCGCCAGTATAAAGCCAGTTTGAATAGCACCACCGATTAAAACACCTTTGATATCAAAATTGTACAGGGGATTACTCAAGGCTTGCGATCGCTCAATATCTGAAATACTTGTAGCAGCATTCAACCAAGGCCCTAACCACACAGTTCCAGTCGTAATCAAACTAACTGTCACCACCCATTTGAAGATTACCCAGTAATGTTTAAAAAATCCCCAAATGGTTAGCCAGCAAAGCAGTCCACCAGTTAGTAAAGACAAGTTTGCCGAAGGAATAATTACAAAATCATCCAGCAATTTCAAAGCAGCATTAACCGCATACAATTCATCGCCGTTAGTAGTATGACTATTTTTTAAGGCGATCGCGATCATACACACAGCCGTACCAAACCAAATACTACCGAATGCAACATGGGCTGAAAGTAACCAGTTTTTCTGTTTAACGTTGAGCTTGGGCATAAATTCTCCAAATTTTACTATTTTTGAGGAATAATTGCTGTTTATGTCTAGATTTTATCAACTTATCTGCTACAGCCGTTCACATGATGACACTACAAGAGAATATCATCAATTGTAAAGAAAAATTACAGTTAACGTAATTATTACTTAATAAGCAGTATTTAATGACAAGCCACAAACATACAGCAAAATTCAGAATCAAATGAGATTCTGAGAAGTTATCTCAGCACAGCATATTTTTTTAGGCGTGTTCTGATTCATCAGCACACCCTCAATTCCTATTGTTTATCAAGCACAAACATGACAAACTTAAAATTGAGATTTAAACCTGTTTCCTTTAGCTGGGTAGCACTACATCCCCAACCTAAAGGCGTGATTCAATTCATTGGTGGAGCTTTTTTCGGCACATTTGGGCCAATGTTTTTTTATCGCTATTTGCTGGAATGTTTGTATCAGCAAGGCTATACAATTATTCTCTTACCGTTTAACTTTACCTTTGACCATTATAGAGAAGCAGGTTTTCTCATTCGAGAACAATATAAGATCATCCCAGAATTAGTCAGAATGGCAGAAGTAGCAGGTTATGACTATAAAATCTATCTCGATGATTCTAACTTTTCTTGGATAGGTCACAGTATTGGTTGTAAGTATATTGCTCTTTTAGAAGCTTTTAGTGCTTTGCCGAAAGATCCAGAAAAAATAGAAGATTTTGTTTGGAAAATCGTCAAAGAAACTTCAGGAAATTTATCGCCAGAAAAACAAGCCAAAAAAGTTAAAAGTATTGTCAACGATTTATTAACCCTGATTCGTGACTTAGAAAAGCAACGCATCAATGCTCAAAAATTAACTTCTTATTACGTTAATCAAGATGTAAACCAGAATCAAACAGATTTTGGTTCATCAGATGTCAAGATTAACAGCATCTTTATTAAAAGCCAAGCATCTCTATTATTAGCACCAGTTAATACTGGATTAGACAGCGCCATTAAACCCAAAGCCTTAGCAGATTTTATTATCAGTCTTGGGTTTAACGTGAAACCAACACCCCAAGAAACTGAGGCTTTAATTAAAAACAGTAATTTGTTTAATTTGCTGGGGTTAATTTATTTTCCTTTAGACAATATCGGCAAATCTACCAGGGAATGGTTCTTTAATAGCTTGCAAAAACCCCCAGAAAATTTCCGCGACAAACTCAAGGGTGGACATTTAAGACCATTAGGAATACGTATCGGTGATTTAGTTTTTAATTTTCCCGATACTCTTTCTGTACCACCTATTGAAGCCGTCAAAAAGAGAAATGCTGAATTTGAAGCGCCTGTGCTGAAACTACTGGCTGCTTTAGAACAAAAGCGCCGAGAAATGCAGAACAAATAAGGTAAGTATCGAAATACTATTGGTATTGTTGAATGCGGGGATAATTTTTTGCATCGGTTCACACTGCTTTCAGCAATACCAATAGATAATCTATCTTATTTCCCTTGTCTCCCTTCTCACCCCTGTTATTCTACATACCTACACCCATTCTCAAAAAACAGTAAGTTCTGACAATTATTGGATTTGCTAGGAGTCTGCGCTGAGAAATAGCGTTGAAATCTAATGATTTTTCCCCCTGTGGAACAGGCAGGCAGGTTTACAATATTAGGAAAAACTTGATTGCAAACCTCAAACAGCCGTGAATCAAAACGGGGCAATGCCACAAAGTAGTGAAACCTCCTACTATTCTTTATTAGGACTGCATCCCTCAGCATCGGTAATCGACATTCGCCGTGCTTATCGGGAAATGAGTAAACGCTATCATCCAGACACTACAGAATTACCTGCGTCCCTTGCTACTGCTAAATTTCAGCAAATTAATGAAGCTTATGCTACGTTAAGCCATCCAGAAAGGCGACTCAGTTATGATTTGAAAATTGGTTATTCCCGCTTTGGTGTAATTCAAGCGCCTGCGGATTTGCATCGTCCGGTGCGTTATTCTTATGATTACTCGAAATCGGCTTACCTGGATGCCAGCGATCGCCCTCTTTCTTCTGGGGAAATTTTCGCTTTATTTATTCTGGGGCTGACTTTTGTGGGATGTTTATTACTGGCGATCGCTATTGGCTTCGCCCGTGGTGAGGCGGCTTTTCAAACTCAATCACCCCAACTAACCCCAAAACAGCAAATTTCTTCTCTCTCCCACTTCCCTAGTTCTGGGGAATGCCAAAACCATAACTTTCCCATCTTCAAATCAACCATTTCTTAACGCACCATCTCAAATTCTTATGTCTCTTCTGCCAGCCGATACCCCTTTATATAATCATCCTCTGCCACAAATTGAGCAATGGTTAAAAGACCAAGGTTGTCAACAAGATGAAACACAACTTCATTGTTGGCGCGTGCAAAGACCTGATTGGCAAGCTGAACTGTGGCTAGATATTGAACAAATCGTAGTGAGATATCTCGAAGCTGGCGAAAATCGCCAAGAAATCCAACGCTCATTCAAGTATTCTCTCAGCCGGGAAGATATCGAACAAGCCGTATTTTCTGGCCCGTGAACTGGGGAGTGGTAAGAGGAAATGGGGCTGGGGACAGGGAGAAGAGGGAAAATCTCTGCCTTTACCCCATGTACCTTATCTCCCTTGTATCTTCTTTCACTACTCCCTATTCCCCATTCCCTACTCCCTTTGCTACACTTTCCCAAATCTCCGGTCGCGTTGCTGATATGCACACAAAGCCCGGTGAAATTCAGCCCGGTCAAAATCTGGCCAAAGCGTATCAGTAATGTAAATTTCACCATAAGCCATTTGCCAGAGCAGGAAATTTGAAAGACGCATTTCACCGCTAGTACGGATTAATAAATCAGGGTCATCAATTCCGGCTGTATACAAATGGCTTTCAAACACCGCTTCATCGATTTCATCTGGTTTGAGGATACCTTGCTCGACTTTTTGCGCGATCGCCCGACAAGCTTGTAAAATTTCCTGCCGTCCGCCATAATTAGTTGCCACAGAAAATTTAATACTGCGATTATTCTTTGTCGCTTCCATTGAACGGGTAATTTCTTCTTGCAGTGACTTTGGTAAAGCCTGCAAATTCCCCACAAACTGAATTTGCACATTTTCCTCGACCATTTCCCGCAGTTCTTGACGTAAAACTACTTGGAATAAAGTCATCAAAAAATCCACTTCTTCCTGCGGTCTTTTCCAGTTTTCCGTAGAAAAAGCATAAGCTGTCAGTGCCTCAATTCCCCAGTCTTTGCAACAACGCAGCAAATCCTTCAAAGCATCAACACCACGCTTATGTCCCATAATTCGCGGTAAACCTTGACGTTTAGCCCATCGACCATTGCCATCCATAATCACCGCAACGTGTTTGGGCAGTAGTTCCCGTTTCAAGTCGGGAGGCAAATATAGCAGTTCAGTTGGTTGTACAGTCATTTTTTGTCTCGTGAAGCGGTCGATGGTAATCCAAGTAAACGTGAAAATAGTACCAGTCCCTTACTACCAATCTGACGCACCCAGCTTAACAGACCCGGAGCAACTGCTTCCCGATCTACAGTTGGAGATAATCGAGCCTCTAAGGACTCTTTTAGTTTTCTAATGGTCAGTGGTCTATTTAGAGTTCCCCGTTCCGCTAAGGAAATAGAACCTGTTTCTTCTGATACAACTACACAAATACAATTTTCGACCCGCTCAGTAATTCCCATCGCTGCCCGATGGCGTGTACCCAACTGGCGCGAGGCTGTGCGTCCCGAAAGTGGTAGAATTATACCTGATGATACAATTCGTGAGCCGCGAATTAACGTTGCTCCATCATGTAACAAAGTTTTTGGCTGAAAAATTGTTTGTATAAGTTCCTTAGATACCTCAGCATTCAGCTTAACTCCAGGCACAGAAAAATCTCGCTCGTCAATTGGGCCTGTGGTTTCCAGAATTAGCAAAGCTCCAATGCGATTTTTGGAAAGTTCTTTCACTGCATCCACAATTTCATCAATCACACTATCAGATTTGGGGATGGATAAACTTGATGTTTGAAACAACTGGCGTAACTCTCCCCGCCCTAGTTGTTCCAAAAAACGCCGAAATTCTGACTGTAAGGCTACCGCCATCGCCACAGCGCAACCAATCACTAATTTTTCTAAGACAAAGTTCAGCAGTGGTAAGCCCAATCTACCACTGAGAGCCGAGGCCAACATTAAAATAATAAATCCTCGCACCATCCAAAGTGTCCGGCGCTCACTAATAATCACTAGTATCATGTACGTCAGCGCCAGCACTAATACTATATCCAGAGTCCCAAGTAGCAAGGACTGCGACCATCCTAGGTTTGTCAGCCAATGCTTTGACCAATCTTTCATGACATCTGGAATCAAGTATGAAGTATGAAGTATAAAGTATGAAGTGTAAAGTGTGAAGTATGAAGTATGAAGTGTGAAATATAAATTTCATCATTGAGTTTTTAACCTAGCCTGGGGCAATTTCCTTTGGTCTACAACCTTTAAGTTTTCAGACTTCAGACTTCACACTTTTTCAGACTTCAGACTTTTTTAGTCTTTCTGGTAGACAATCTTGCCGAATTAAGTCTTGATAAGTTTCGCGTTGCAAAATCAAATTTGCTTCGCCATTGGCTACGACTACGGCTGCGGGTCGGGGTAAGCGGTTGTAGTTAGATGCCATACTGTAATTGTACGCACCAGTCGCCATAACCACGAGAATGTCGCCTGGTTCAGTTTTGGGTAGTTGGGCATTTTTAATTAGGATATCTCCTGATTCACAATGTTTACCAGCTACGGTGACTGTTTCTGTTACATTAGCAGACATTTTATTAGCAACTACCGCCCGATAAACAGACTGGTAAGTGATGGGGCGGGGATTATCGGACATCCCACCATCAACAGATACGTAGGTACGAATGTCTGGTACTACTTTGGTTGCGCCAATAGTATAGGCAGTAATACAAGATGTGGCAATCAGCGATCGCCCTGGTTCACATAATAGCTTTGGTAAAGGCAAATTTTCCGCCGCACAAGTTTCTTGAACAGCTGCACAAATTACTTTTACCCAATCTTCAATACTTGGGGGATCATCGGATTCTGTATAACGAATGCCTAATCCACCACCAATGTTGAGTTCCGTTAAACTTAAACCATACTTAGCAGTATCGCGGAACCACTGCACCATGACAGCCCCTAAATCTTGATGGGGTTGCAGTTCAAAAATTTGGGAACCAATATGGGCGTGCAAACCTACACAGTTTAAGGAAGGTTGCTTGCTGACAAAGGTAAATACTTCGTCTAAATCGTTGGGATCAAAGCCAAATTTACTATCTAAGTGTCCGGTGCGGATATATTCGTGGGTATGGCATTCAATACCTGGGGTTAGCCGTAGCATGATCCTAGTGCTGAGTGCTGAGTGCTGAGTGCTGAGTTCCACCAAGGTTTTTAACTCATACCAGTTATCGACAACAATTGTCACACCAGATTCAATTGCTAAAACTAGCTCTGGCTGGGATTTATTATTACCGTGGAGGTAAATTTTTTCAGGACTAACACCAGCCGCTAACGCTGTGTAAAGTTCGCCGCCAGAGACGACATCAATTCCCAAACCTTCCGAGGCAGCGATCGCACAAACGGCTAAACAATTCCACGCTTTAGAAGCATATAATACTTGAGATACACCAGGGTAATATTGCTTAAAAGCATCTCGGTACTGCCGACAAGCCGCACGCAGAGTGTCTTCATCTAAAATATATAATGGCGAACCAAACTGCTGCACTAGGGTTGTGACATCACACCCACCAATTTCCAGACAGTCATTACTGTTAACCTTAGCTGTTAAAGGTAACAGTTCCTGGTTGGGCGAAATAGTTGCGTTTGGGTTGCGCTTTTGAGGCAAATACTGAGTTCCAGCATGTTGAACCTCAGTGGGGTGAGTCGATACCATAACTATGTAAGTTGTCCTTATACAAATTAAGAGCTTGAGGAAGTGTCCCGATTTTCAGTTTACCAACTCAGTGCTGAGTAAAAAGTACAAGAAAAGTTTCCCATAGCCGGAAATCAACTCTTAAGGTCAGTTAGTTTGAATGCAGCACTTTTGATCAACGTTGTTTCAGTTCATCATAATTCTTTTAATCTATTGATTATTAGGGTTTATGGCTCAAAGTCGAAGTTTTGGAGAAAAAATTATGACCCTTAGTTCTCCTATGACTCTTTTAGTAACTCTGCCACCTTTGGAAAACGGCGATAAACTCACCCGTGGAGAATTTGAGCGTCGTTATCATGCTATGCCAGCAGTGAAAAAAGCGGAACTGATTGAAGGAATTGTGTATATGGCATCTCCCTTACGTTTTAGAAGTCATGGTAAACCCCATGCTTATGTTATGGCTTGGTTGGGCTTATATGAATCTGCTACGCCTGGGGTAGAGTTGGGAGATAATGCCACTGTCCGCTTAGATGCCGATAATGAACCCCAACCAGATGCTTGTTTGCTGATTACTAATGACGGACAGGCCAGTGTTAGTGACGATGATTATATTGAAGGTGCGCCAGAGTTAATTGTAGAAGTTGCTGCTAGTAGTGTTTCTTTGGATTTGCACGAAAAGTTAAAAGTATACCGCCGCAATCAAGTGCAAGAATATTTAGTCTGGCGTGTGTATGATAATGAATTTGATTGGTTCAAGTTAGAGCAAGGGGAATATATCAAACTTGCGCCTAATCATGAGGGTGTGATTTACTCTCATATTTTTCCGGGTTTATGCTTAGATAAAGCGGCATTATTAGCCGGGAATTTAGCAAAAGTTTTAGCAGTTTTGCAGCAAGGTTTGGCTAGTCCAGAACACCAGAGTTTTGTTGAAAACCTTGCCACTAAGTCCTCCTTATAATTTTGATCAGTTAAATGTGATTTCATCAGAATTAAAATTGCGATCGCTCACAACCAATGACCTTAGTACCATCCTCGAACTCGATCAAACTTGTTTTGGTGGTCTTTGGACTTTAGCCGGTTATCAACGCGAATTAGAAAGCCCAAACAGCGAGTTACTGGGTTTGTTTGCGCCATTGTCGAGCATTAAACTTTTGGGTATGGGCTGTTTTTGGTCAATTGTTGACGAAGCCCACATTACTATTTTGGCGATTCATCCCCAATATCACCGTCAGGGTTTGGGGCAGGCTTTATTGTACGCTCTCTTGAAGGCAGCCTGCGATCGCGGTTTAGAACGCGCCACCCTGGAAGTGAGAGCTTCTAATATTGCAGCCATATCCTTATATGAGAAATTTGGCTTTAAAACGGCGGGGCGGCGACGGCGTTATTACAAAGACAACGACGAAGATGCTTTGATTTTGTGGTTATCAGAATTGCAATATCCACATTTTCAACAAACTTTAGACCAGTGGCACACCATTGTCAGCCAACAGTTGAGCGAATTTTCTTGGCAATTGATTTAGTTAGAGGCTAGTCCCTAGTCCCTAGCCTCTAGTTAATTCATTAGAATTTTTAATAAGAAAAATTTTTATATTTTAAATAAAAAATACTTTTAGAAAAATTTTGACTTTTAGATTCAAAATGTGCTAATAATTAGTATTTGTGACTGGTAAAATTAAATTATCATAACAACGGCTAACTATTTACAACTCAAGCTGAAAAGCCAGTAAATCAAAGCTCCTCAAGTCAGTAGCCGTAGCAAAATTCATCAACAGTTGACAAATCCACCCATCAATTTGAGTAGTCTCCCTTGGATGTCTATTATCTCTGATACAGACACCCAAAACCTTAGCCTGTGCTAAAATCAGCGTACCGGCACGACGCAGGTGATGGGAAAAATGCCATGTTTGAACGCTTCACAGAAAAAGCCATTAAGGTAATCATGCTGGCCCAAGAAGAGGCCCGCCGTTTAGGTCACAACTTTGTGGGAACCGAGCAGATCCTCCTGGGTCTGATTGGGGAAGGCACAGGAGTTGCGGCCAAGGTGCTGAAATCAATGGGTGTCAATCTCAAAGATGCCCGTATTGAAGTAGAAAAAATCATAGGCCGGGGTTCAGGCTTTGTGGCCGTGGAAATTCCGTTTACGCCACGGGCAAAGCGGGTTCTGGAACTATCCCTAGAAGAAGCGCGCCAATTAGGGCATAACTACATTGGCACCGAGCATCTGCTGTTGGGCCTGATCCGGGAAGGGGAAGGTGTAGCAGCCAGGGTGCTAGAAAACCTTGGGGTGGATCTATCTAAGGTAAGAACCCAAGTCATCCGAATGCTGGGAGAAACAGCAGAGGTTTCGGCGACCGGTCAATCGGGACGCACTAAGACTCCTACCTTGGATGAATTCGGCTCGAACCTAACCCAGATGGCGACGGACAACAAACTTGATCCAGTCGTAGGACGCGCAAAAGAAATTGAGCGTGTAATTCAAATCTTGGGTCGCCGGACAAAAAATAACCCAGTGCTGATTGGTGAACCAGGGGTTGGTAAAACCGCGATCGCCGAAGGTTTGGCGAGCCGCATTGCCAACAAAGATGTCCCCGACATCCTGGAAGACAAGCGTGTAGTCACGTTAGACATCGGTTTGCTGGTAGCAGGTACCAAATACCGGGGTGAATTTGAAGAACGCCTGAAGAAAATCATGGACGAAATTCGTCAGGCGGGTAACGTCATTCTCGTAATTGACGAAGTTCACACCCTAATTGGTGCAGGTGCAGCCGAAGGTGCGATCGACGCAGCAAATATCCTCAAACCCGCCTTGGCAAGAGGTGAATTGCAGTGTATCGGTGCCACCACTCTCGACGAATACCGCAAACACATCGAGCGCGATGCAGCCTTAGAACGCCGCTTCCAGCCAGTCATGGTAGGTGAGCCGTCAGTCGATGAAACTATAGAAATATTGCATGGACTACGCGATCGCTACGAGCAGCATCACAAGTTGAAAATTTCTGATGAAGCTTTGATTGCAGCAGCGAAATTGTCTGACCGTTATATCAGCGATCGCTACTTGCCAGATAAAGCCATCGACTTGATTGATGAAGCAGGTTCGCGCGTGCGGTTAATCAACTCCCAACTGCCCCCCGCAGCTAAAGAGTTAGATAAAGAACTGCGCCAAATCTTAAAAGAAAAAGATGATGCAGTGCGTTCCCAAGACTTTGACAGAGCCGGGGAACTGCGCGATCGGGAAATGGAAATCAAAGCCGAAATCCGCGCGATCGCCCAAAGCAAAACCAACGGTGCAAGTGGTGACGGTGTAGAACCCGTTGTCACCGAAGAAGACATTGCTCACATCGTCGCTTCCTGGACAGGTGTACCAGTCAACAAGCTCACCGAGTCTGAATCCGAAAAGCTGCTGCACATGGAAGACACCTTGCATCAGCGACTCATCGGACAAGAAGACGCAGTGAAAGCAGTTTCACGGGCAATCCGTCGGGCGCGTGTCGGTTTGAAAAACCCCAACCGACCCATCGCCAGCTTTATCTTCTCCGGGCCGACTGGGGTAGGTAAAACTGAGTTGGCAAAATCCTTGGCTTCCTACTTCTTCGGTTCTGAAGAAGCAATGATCCGCCTGGATATGTCGGAATATATGGAACGCCACACCGTCAGCAAACTAATTGGTTCGCCTCCAGGTTACGTTGGTTATAACGAAGGCGGTCAATTAACCGAAGCTGTGCGCCGTCGTCCATATACCGTGGTGCTGTTCGACGAAATCGAAAAAGCCCACCCCGATGTCTTCAATATGCTGCTGCAAATTTTAGAAGACGGTCGGTTAACCGATGCTAAAGGTCGCACCGTTGACTTCAAGAACACCTTGCTGATTTTGACATCCAACATCGGTTCTAAGGTAATTGAAAAAGGCGCTTCCACCATCGGCTTCGAGTTCACCGAAGATGCTGGCGAGTCGCAGTATAACCGGATTAAGACTCTGGTTAACGAAGAACTCAAGCAGTACTTCCGTCCAGAATTCCTCAACCGTTTGGATGAAATTATCGTCTTCCGTCAACTCAACCGGGAAGAAGTCACCCAAATCGCCGACATCATGCTCAAAGAAGTGTTTGGTCGCCTGACAGAAAAAGGTATCACCTTAGAAGTCACCGAACGCTTCAAAGACCGACTCATCCAAGAAGGTTACAGCCCCAGTTACGGTGCAAGACCGTTGCGTCGGGCAATTATGCGCTTGTTGGAAGATAGCCTCGCAGAAGAAATTCTGTCTGGTCGCATCAAAGATGGCGATACCGCCGTTGTTGATGTTGATGAAAACGGCAACGTGCAAGTTAGTTCTCAACAGCGCCGGGAGTTGTTACCTCAAGGAATTGAGTCGTAATTAACGTTTGGGATTGAGTCTCAAATAAATATTAGCAAGCGGTAGAGGATAAATTTCTCTACCGTTTTTGTTTTCTTGGCATTATGGCTAGGCTGTGTAATAAGAGGCAAAACAATACTCTTTAAATTTCTACAACCTCTTTAAAATCGAAAATGTTAAACGAAACAACAATTCAACAAGCCGCTAGAGATATTCAGCAGCTAATACCTGATTTAAATACCTGGGAATTATCGGTTGCCAGGATCAAATCTGAAGAATCACAGGTTTTTAGTTGGGTGGTTGAACTGACTGAGCATTTAGTAACTAGGGTTTATCCCTTCCGTTATATAAGGGTAACTTTTGATATGGATACATACCAAAATATAAGTCTTGTATCTCTTGATTATGGTTTGATGTTTCAGCAGTCAGGAAAGTTTAGCGTTGAGGCAGTGCTTGATGGAAGAACATTTAATAACCATGCTGAATCAACATCATCTACGTTTCCACCTAGCGATGTTGAAGCAAAAATTAACCTGATATCATTAGCTTATGAGTTTATCTCAAAACTAATTCAAACACTGACATCACCAAATCATCCAGAGAGCATTAGCAATTTAGGTTAAGCAACAGCGAAACCCAAAAACACGCTACTGTTGTTGGGTTTCGTTCCTTTACCATTTAAGTTTAGGTATATTTGTAATATTGCTTAGTGGAAAGTAGTCAAACCCTAGTAGATACAGTTGAACTCAAAAATGAGGTTAAATTAATTCACAAGCTATTGATGATGCAAAATCTTAAGGATATAAATAATGTGGGTTGAAAGCATAACACTTAGTAATATCAAGTGCTTTCGAGAAGAAAAAATACTCTTTATTCGCAATCGTGAAACTGGTAAAAAGGCAAAACCCTACTCTTGGATTACCTTACTAGGTGAAAACGGTGTAGGAAAAAGCACGTTACTTCAAGCATTAGCACTACTTTTAGCCGGGCCTGAAGCTGCAAAAGAACTTCTCCCCCGTCCTACAGGTTGGGTTAGTGACTCCTCTAAACCAGGGAAACTGAGTGCTGTGCTACATCAAGATCCACTTGACGCTGGTACTTATGGTAAAGAAAAAATCAGTAGAAGTTTTACTTATTCATACTTTGTTACTGGTGACACACCTACAACTATTAAAATTAGTCAAGATAAAACAGAAACTTATACTGAACCTGCACTAATTGAAGAATATTCGAGATTTCTAAGTTGGTTACGAACTAATGCCTTTGCTTCTAACACTAAAGGATGGTTTGCAGTAGGTTATGGTGCGTTTCGTCGGCTAACCCGTATTAGCCAAAGAATGTTACCTAGTTTAGATACCCCAAAGCGTTCTAGTAACTTCATTACACAGTTCAATGAAGACACACCTATAAGTTCATTTGAGCAGTGGATGGTTTACCTAGATTTTCGCATAGCCAAAGGGGATCAGGAAGCAAGTAAAAAGCTGGAAATAGGAAAAAAAGTAATTGAAAGTCTCATTCCTGGAGATACTAAAATTGCTGAAATCACTGCTGATGGTCAAATCAAATTTTTTGTTAATGGTCGTAAAGTAGCAACTATTGGTTTATCTGATGGTTATCGGAGTGTAATAGCCTTAGCTGGAGATTTAATTTGGCGATTAATGCAAGCTTTTCCTGATTTAGAAGACCCCACTCAGGCTTCAGGTGTAGTTTTAATTGATGAATTAGATATTCATCTTCATCCATATTGGCAAAGAAAAATTGCTGGTTGGTTGCGAAATATTTTTCCAAATCTACAATTTGTTATCGCTACTCATAGTCCACTTATCGCTGCGGGTGGAGGAGAAGATGCACTTACTCTTCGTCTAGAATTGGTAGATGGTGAAGTAGAAGTAAGACAAATAGATAATATTTCTGCTTATGATGCTGATTATATCCTCAGAAGTCCAGCTTTTGGTTTAGAGTCTACTCATTCACCTGCTACACAGGAGAAAATACAACGTTTCTATGAATTAGATAACAATAAAGACAACCTCAGTGAAAAAGACAAGCAAGAGTATGAGCAACTCAGGAACTTTATGAAAACCTTACAGCCAATTGCTGGGCCACCTGAACCTGGGAGTTTAGAAGCTAGAATAGATGCGTTCTTGGAGGAAAATTTGCCTTGATTCCTGTGCCAAGAAGTCCCCAACCAGATATCTTAATAAGATTGGGTGCTAAATGGTTAGCAAAACTAAAAACAACTAAAGCTAATCCTAATGCTACTAAGAAACAAATTGAAAATGCAACTAATAAATATAATCATCCAGAAATTAAAAAAGCTTTAGAAGAAATGTTTCATGGCAAATGTGCATATTGTGAAAGTAAGATTTCAGTGGTTGATTATGGAGAAATCGAACATTTTCATCCTAAAAGTATATATGAAAGTTTGACATTTGAGTGGACTAACCTTCTGTATTCATGCACTATTTGTAATAGTATAAATCATAAAGGAACTAAATTTCCACTGGACGTAAATGGTAAGCCTCTATTACTTGACCCTAGCAATGACAAAATTGATCCATTTTTGCATTTAGATTTCTATTGGGATCATTCTACTAAGTTGGCTAATATAAAAGGACATGATGATTGTGGAAACCAAGTAACACAAATTTTTGATTTAAATGGAATTATTAGACGAAAAGAGTTAATCAAGAACCGCAGTAAATACATCGAAAAGCTATTAACTCTACTGATAATGGCATTAAATACTATTGATATAGAAGTAAAATTACAAGCAATTCAAATGTTAAAAGATAGTTGTAAGACTAGTGAAGAATATAGTGCTTTTGCGCTTGTGCATATCCTTCCACATCTTGCTCATCATTTTCGTGATCCAGAGGCGATCGCTCTTTTGAAAAAAGTGAGTACGCGTAGTCCTGCTTATGCTGTATTTTCTCGTGTTCACCAACTACCATAGCTGCTAAATCAGCAGGGGTTTTTATTTTCTCAGTAGAGACAGTTTAACAAATAGGATATGAACCAATTGTAGACAGGTTGTTGGCTAATGAATTATTCTAAATAGAGCGATGAGTTAGGTAGCACGAGAGGCAATACAACAGTAAGCTAAACTAACATACTCAAATACTTGATATCATCAATTGTAAAAAGCTATTTAAACTCCTCAAACATGACTGAATTACTACAGCTTGCGATCGCAGAAATTGAAAAATTACCAACAGAAGAACAAAATGCGATCGCTACCCAATAAATCTTGACTAAACCTCAGCTTTCATCTCATCAATTTCAAATAAAGATACAATTACTCCCGTAATTGGAATAGAAATGAAAACTCCTAATAAGCCTGCGACTCTAGCACCTACTAATAAGGCGAAAAATACCACAACCGGATTGAGATTTAGCGCACCTTGCATAATCCGAGGTGCAATGAGATTGTCTTGAATTTGTTGGAGGATAATACAGGCAATCAATACTTTTAATGCCAGCCAAACATTTTGAGATAAGACAATTAAAGTAATTGTGCTAACACCTAAAGTTGCTCCAATACCTGGAATGATATCTAAAAACCCGACAATTACAGATAATAGTAAGGCAAAAGGTACTTGCAAGATTACAAAGACAATGAAAGTAGTTGTGGTTAAAAACAAACTCAATAATAGCTGACCACGAAAAAACCCTAAAAAGCTGCGTCTAATGATATTGGTAAATCTGATGCGGCGTTGTTTAGGGACTATCTTTAAGATAAAATTCCATAGTTTTTCGCCATCTAGTAGCATGAAGAATGCTACAACAGCAATTAAAATAAAGGTGACAAAATTAGTTAATAACTGTTGTAGAAAAGTTAAGCTGGTGACTAAACCTGATATAGCCTGATTCCGCAATTGTTCTTCAATTAAACTCAAGTCTATTTGCAGATTGCGGTTACGGAGAAATTCTTCGATTCTTTCTAAAAAAGGCGCAAGAGAAGTTAAAAATCCCGAAATACTATCAATTAATTGCTGTCCTTGGGATAATACTGCTATCCCAACGGTGATTAATAATCCGCCTAAAATCACAATGCTGATTAAGAAGACAACAATTACAGCTACCCCATGAGGTAAAAACCGCCGCAACCAATTTACAGGATAGCTGAGTAAAAAAGCTAAAATTGCCGCAAATGTAAAAATAACAATGACGGCTTCAAAGTATGCTAAAAGTTGTACGAAAGCCCAGCCTGAAGCCACTAACAACAAAAAGCGGACTAACGCCGAATTATTCAAGCGATTCCAAAAGTTCTTGGCATCAAAGCCGGTCATATAATATTTTAAAAATTAGTTAATTTAGCGATCGCTAGTAGACATTAGCAACATATAAAAATACAGTGGCGATCGCTACTACCGAAAAGCATATTTCTCATCAACGCCCTAAATCGTGCATTTCGTTGATGACCTTTGCACACTTTTGGGTTACACGGTCTAATTCATCTTTGTTAGTAGAACTTGGTGGTGCAATTACCTCACCAATTCTAATCGTCAGGGGAACAGCACGCGGTATGGATGAGCCTTTTTCTAAAATTCCTTCACTTCCCCACAAACTCACAGGTAAAATTGGTGCTTGCGCCTTTGCGGCTAAGAGTGCTGCGCCTTTTTTGGGGTCAGTAATTTTGCCATCAGGTGTGCGAGTCCCTTGTAAAAACACTCCCACAGCCCAACCATTTTCTAAACATTCTAAAGCAGCCCGAATGGCATTGCGATCGGCACTACCGCGACTCACGGGGTAAGCACCATATAATTTAATAGCTTGTGCCAAAACCGGAATTTCAAATAACTCCTGTTTCGCCATATATGCTACCGGACGGCGCACACAATTAGAAACAATTGGCGGGTCAAAATAACTAGCATGATTACTCACAACTACCAAAGGATCTGATGGCGGCACATTTTCGACCCCATAAATCTTCCCGCGAAAGTAAGTATGAAGCATGGGGCTGACAACCGACCATTTGAAAGCGTGGTAAAGCGCCAGACTAATTAACGGTTCACGACTGCGAGACATAGGACATTAGGGAGTGGGGAGTAGGAATTAGGAAAAGGGGGACAAGGGGGACAAGGAAGACAAGGTGGATAGAGGTAGTCAACAAATGGGATAATTTCTTTTTTGGAATACCCTTCACAAACTAAAAATTAAAAATTAAAAGTGAGTATATTTTTTACTTTTGCCTTTTAACTTTTGATTTTTTCGTCCCTACTCCCTATTCTGGTAATTCAGCAGCATTACGGACGTTCTTTAAGATTAAATCAGTAACGGTGCGTTTAATTAACCCAGTTAAAACATTGCCAGGGCCAATTTCTATGACTTGTTCAATGTTGTTAGCTGGTAATTGCAGCGAAATTTCTCGCCAACGTACTGAACCAGTCATTTGCTGCGTAAGACGCTGTTTTAAAATTTCTGCGTCAGTGGCGGGTGTAGGTTCAACATTCGACATTACAGGTACAGTTGCAGACTGAAATTCTACTGTCTCCAGAATTTCTTGGAACTCAGCCGCAGCAGCCGACATTAAATGTGAGTGAAACGCGCCAGAAACTTTTAAGGGTGTCGCACGTTTGGCTTTAACCTGCGACATTACCGCTTGTACCGCATCAGGAGTTCCAGAGATGACCACTTGTCCTGGACTGTTATCATTTGCCAAAACTACATTTGGCGTTTCGGCTATAACTGTATCTAATTGTTCGCGGTCAAAGTTCATTAAAGCCGCCATCATTCCACCAGCCGCACTATCCATTAGTTCAGCACGGCGTTTAACTAAACGCAAACCTGCTGACCATTCAAAAACCCCAGCAACGTAAAGGGCAATATATTCACCTAAACTATGTCCAGCCACCACATCTGGTTGATGTCCCCGTTCTCGCATCAAGTCAGCGAGAATACTTTCCACTACATAAAGACAGGGCTGAGTATAAAGAGTTTGTCCTAGCTTTTCTTCTTGGTTTTGGCAGATATCGCTAACAGACCAGCCTAAGATTTCTTCAGCTTGAGTAAATTTTGCTTTAGCACTTGGTATATCTAATAAGTCTGTTCCCATTCCCAGTGCTTGGGAACCTTGTCCGGGAAACACCCATACGGTTTTAGTCATTGGTCAATCGTCAATTAAAAAGTCAAAAGGAAAAAAGCAAAAGTAAAAAGTTTTACGTTTTTACTTTTTACTTTTTACTTATTAATACTTATCTTCCCCATTGGAAGATAGCTGCACCCCAGGTCAGACCTGCACCAAAACCGGATGCAGCAATGATGTCATTGGGTTTAATTTTGCCTTGTTGCACTGCTTCATCTAAGGCGAGGGGGATAGAAGCGGCGGAGGTATTGCCGTAATTGGCAAGGTTACTAATAACTTTTTGTTCGGGAATTTCTAGACGTTGGGCAACAGCATCTAGAATGCGTTGATTAGCTTGATGCAAGACTAACCAATCTATTTGATCAACGGTCAAGTTGGCTTCAAATAAAGCTTTATCAATAATTTCTGGCACTTTTTGGACAGCAAAGCGGTATACTTCTTTGCCATTCATACTGATGGGTTGGTAAGTGCCTTGAGAAACGTTGATGCCTGGGAGTAGTTCTTGGGGAGTCGCTGCATAGCCGAGGTTTAGCTGATGATTGAGGCTACCGTCGCTTTTGAGGGCAAATCCTAGCAAGCGATCGCTTTCGGCTGCTTGTAATACTACCGCACCTGCCCCATCACCAAATAACACGCAAGTTTTACGGTCTTGCCAATCTACCCAACGGGAGAGGATGTCTGCCCCAATCAACAGTACATTCTGATATACCCCTGTACGGATGTATTGAGCAGCCGTTACCAGCCCAAATACAAAGCCAGAACAAGCGGCGGTTAAATCAAAGGCAACTGCTTTGGTTGCGCCTAACTGGGCTTGGACTTTACAAGCCGTGCCGAACAAATCATCTGGGGTAGATGTTGCCAGCAAAATCAAATCTAAGTCCGTAGCTTGAATGCCGGCGGCGGCGATCGCTCTTTCCCCTGCGGCCGCCGCCAATTCAGTCAATGAACCTGAAGAAAGTGATACTCGTCGTTGACGAATACCCGTTCTTGTGGTAATCCATTCATCTGATGTTTCAACCAGTGCTGTTAGTGCCTGGTTGTCGAGGGAAGTTTCGGGAACTGCCGAGCCACTTCCTGTAAATGCGATGCCTAACTTTTGCACTCCTGCTCTCCCAAGCTCTCAGCGTTTTCATCATTCATCCTTCTGGGGACAAATCACGGATGACAATATCAACTATGACTAACCGTTCTCACGCTGTAGGATTTCGTACTGCGATTTAAGTCTGTGCAGCACTTGGTTATCAACTGCTTCTTTTGCCATACGTATTGCACTAAAAATTGAAGGTGCTTGTGAACTACCGTGGCCGATAAAACAAACTCCAGCCACACCTAACAGTAAAGCACCTCCATGCTCCGCATGATCCATCCGTTGCTTAATTCGCTTGAGATTTGGTTTTAACAGGGCAGTCCCTATTTGACCGTGCAAGCCTTGGGGCAGTTCTTCACGTAAGATTTGCAGAATTACTCCTCCCAGAGATTCGGCAAATTTGAGTAACACATTGCCCACAAACCCATCACAGACAATTACATCAAATTGTCCCGAAAGTACATCACGTCCTTCGGCATTACCAATAAAATTGATACTAGAATTTTCCCGCAGCAGTTGATGGGCGCGGAGTGCTTGCTCATTGCCCTTGGTATCTTCTTCACCAATATTGAGTAAGCCTACCTTTGGTGTATCCATACCCAAAACATATTGGCTGTAAATTGAACCCATCACAGCAAACTGCTCTAAAAATTTAGGGCGGCAGTCTACATTTGCACCGACATCCAGTATCAATACTGGCTTGCCAGCCATAATCGTGGGGAAAACTGTACCAATGGCTGGGCGATCAATTCCTGGCAATCTTCCTAAACGCAGCAATGCTGATGCCATAGCTGCCCCAGAGTGTCCAGCAGAAAATACAGCGTCTGCCTGTTGATTTTTGACCAAATCCATCGCTACATTAATCGAAGCCTTACGTTTGCGTCTAACCGCATTTAAAGGCTCCTCATCCATAGCGATCGCTTCTTCAGCAGGAACTATCTCCACCCGCTCCAAAGTAGTTTTTGGCGGCATGACAGCTTTAATTTGTTGGGGATCACCAACTAGCAAGACTTTCACACCCAATTCTTCACTGGCGCGTAATGCACCAGCAACGATTTCTTTGGGTGCGTGATCCCCCCCCATTGCGTCAATTGCTATCCGTGCGCTAGTCGATCCCATTGCTCAGAGCTTATAGAAACCTTACAAATTTTACCAGATTGGCTTTGTTAAAAAACCGTAACTTCTTCACTGCCAAATTACCATACTCAGTAATGAGTGCTGAGTGCTGAGTGCTGAGTCAATTAAAAATGAGTCAGTACTCCGCATGGTTTGTCATTATTGCAACATAATTTTGGCGGCAAGCCCAAGATAACACGCGAGAAGTTAAAAGTAAAAAGGCAAAAGTCAAAAGACAGAGCCTTTTGCCTTTTTATTTTTGATTTTTTTAGGACTTACGCACAGGCCACGGAAAATCGAACCACAGAGACGCAGAGTTCACGGAGAAATGAGAGTTTGAGAGGTTTTTTGCGTAAGTCCTATTTTTATTGCTCAAGTACCCAGTTAACTAACATCCGTACACCGTAGCCAGTTGCGCCGGGGCCGTTGTAGCCATTTTCTTTATCTGCCCAGACTGGCCCTGCAATGTCTAAGTGCGCCCAAGGGGTATCTTTGACGAATTGCTTGAGGAATAGGGCGGCGGTAATTGAACCACCAGGACGCGGCCCGGTGTTTTTCATATCGGCAATCCCCGATTTCAAGCCTTCAAAATATTTTTCTTCCATTGGCATCCGCCAAATTTTTTCGCCTGATGTGCCAGCAGCTGTTTCTAACTGCGAAGCTAAGGCATCATGGGGGGTGTATAACCCGGCGATATCTTCACCCAAAGCAATGACGTTTGCACCTGTGAGGGTGGCTAAATCAACGATCGCATCTAATCCCAATTTATCTGTATATACCAAAGCATCAGCTAAGGTTAAACGCCCTTCAGCATCGGTGTTATTCACTTCGATTGTTTTGCCGTTAGAAGCTTTGAGGATGTCGCCTGGGTGCATAGCGCGACCGCTAATCATGTTTTCGGTAACGGCAGAGATGAAGTGAACTTCGGCATCGGGCTTGAGTTGGGCAATTGCTTTTGCTGCACCCAAGGTAGCAGCTGCACCACCCATATCAATTTTCATGGTTTCAATGCCGCTACCAGCACCTTTAATATTCAACCCACCAGAATCAAAGGTTAAACCTTTACCGATAATGGCTAGTTTCTTGGTGGGTGTACCTTCTGGTTTGTAGGTGAGGTGAATGAATTTGGGTGGTAAATCAGAGGCTTGGGCGACTCCTAAAAAGGCACCCATACCCAATTTCTCACAATCTTCTTTTTCCAAGATTTGTAATTGCAAGCCGTAGTCTTTGGCAATTTCTTGGGCAGTCTCGGCCATTGTAATGGGTGTAACTGTATTGGCTGGGGCGGCTACCAATTCTCTGGCTAAAATTACCCCAGATACAATTTGATTGGCACGCTTGATTGCATCCTCTTGACCTTCAAAGCCCAGTAACTCGACAGTTTCAACTTTTGCGCCTTTATCATCTGGTTCTGATTTAAAGCGCACATCTTGATATAAAGCTAACTCTACACCTTCTGCGATCGCTTGGGCTGTGGCTGCTGGGTCGTTATTCCACAAGGGAAAGCTAAATCCGAGAGTTTTGCTTTTTTGCTTTTTGGCTACCTTTGCCGCCGCCGCCGCCGCCCGCCGCAGACTATCTACTTTCAGTGCGTCTGGTTTTCCTAAGCCAACCAAGATTACTTTTTTAACCGCACCGCCGCCAGCGACACGAATAAAGACAGTGCTGTTGGCTTTGGCTGTAAATTCTTCTTCGGCAATGACTTCTTTTAAGATGCCAGCGAACTTTTCATTCAAAGTCGCCAGTTCACCTGTTAACTCTACCGCATCTTCAAATAATCCAATTGCCAAACTATCGCCTGCCCACTCCAGCAGAGGCTGATTACTAAGTTTAATTGTTGCCATTTTGGGATTTTGTTTAAAGATTCCTTCTTGTACCAGTATTGCTCAAAAATTTGAAGTGTGAAGAGAAGTTAGAAGTATGAAGTGTGAAGTATGAAAGGGCGAATCACCACTGACTTTTATAATTAAAACATCCTAACCTTCTGTATGGCATGACTATGACCTCAGCCTTGACTCCAAATCAACGCTCAGAAGTGTTCTATCCTAGTTCCGATGGTGAACCAGTGGCAGAAAGCTATGCTCATTTATGTGTGTTACTGGCGACACTAGAAATTCTGCGTCAGTATTTAGTAGGACAACAAGCAACAGTCCTTGCCAATCAATTTCTCTACTACGCTCAAGGATTTCCTAAGTTGCGTGTTGCCCCTGATGTGATGGTAATTTTTAATGTCGCACCTGGTGGGCGAGATAACTATAAAGTGTGGGAAGAAGGGGAAGTTCCATCGGTGATTTTTGAGATGACTTCGGCGGGGACGAAAAATCACGATCAGGAATTTAAGAAGACTTTGTACGAGCAACTTGGTGTTAAAGAATACTGGTTATTTGACCCCAGAGGCGAATGGGTACAAGGACAGTTGCGGGGTTATCGGTTGCGCCAAGATTCTTATGAGTTGATTACCGACAATCGTAGTGAACCATTAGGTTTGCGCTTGCAGGTAGAAGGAGAACTGATTAGTTTTTACCGAGAAGATACAGGAGAGAAGCTACTGAATCCCACAGAACAGGCGCAAGCACTACGTGAAGCACAACAAAGAATAGATGCAGAAGCTTTAGCTCGACAGCAAGCTGAACAGGCTCGACAGCAGGCTGAACAGCAAGTAGAGCAATTAAAGCAACGCCTCCGAGACATGGGTATTAATCCTGATCAGCTTGAACAGGAATAGAGGCTAGGGACTGGAGGCTAGAGGCTAGTGTTGGACAGAACTTACGCACCAAGTATTGATTGTCTATGAAGATTGGGTGTAGGGGTGTAAGGGTGTGTGGCGTAAGGATTTTAGATACATATACCCCTGTACCCCTACGCCCATACCAAAACCCTTGATTTTTCGTTTTTATGCGTAAGTCCTATTGGAATCACAATTCAGTAGTGTCAATGTCAAATTTATTGATAATCGCATTAATTATTTCTTGTTCTACTCCTGTGGTTTGCTGGTCAAGTTGAGCAATTCTTTGGCATTGTGCCAACAGTGGGATTGCAAAATCACGGTTGAGTTGATTGAGGAGTGTATCTAATGGTTGCGGTGACTTGATATTGTTGGCGATCGCATCCAGGGAATTAGGGCTGAGGTTCAATGCTTGCAATTCTGGTAAAATTTCCTCCCAGGTTTTTTCGGGATGGCTGGCAAGAATCACATGAACGAGAATTTTATCCATGATGGCTTGTTGAGCGATCGCAGTTTCTAAGTAATTTTCACTTTCTGCTTTCAGGGTTGCCAAAGTTTCTGGTGATGTTAAGGAAACAGATTCATCTAGTTTGGCTTCGTAAAATCGACAAGCTGCATACCCTAGAGAATAGCTTAAGGCCGCATTAGAACTAGTGGCGATCGCTGCACCTGCAAACGGCACATTTCGCAGTAACGCCAATCCAGCAGCTTTTAACAAACGATTACCACCCAACCCCAAACCAAAAATTGTTAAAACTTCGCCTTTCCTGGCTGGATCTTTTAAATCTAAGTCGTAAGCAGCCGCAATTTTATACAGCATTTCCGATTGCAATTTCAGCGTCGCAGCTAAATCAACCGCTAATAATGCTGCTGCTACCCCTGGTAAAATACTACTGGCAAACCCAATCCCCCCAGCTTTGGTGGCTGTGTCTAGCATGATGCGGTGAGAAATCTGGCTAGGCGATTCCTGGGGATATTTTTGTTTAAGTTTGTTAACGGTGGTGGCGGCTTTTTCTAGATCAACATTTTCACTAGCACCAATCAGCCAATTCAGATTTAAAAAACCCGATAGCCTTCTAATCAGCCAATTTTGACTGAGGCGATCAACTATTTGGCCAGTAGTTTGAGTTGCTTGTCCAAATAACTTATGTGTTTGTTTAGCTGTGGCTACACCCACGCCCAAGGCTGTATCAAACAATGTTTTACCAGTCGTCGCCAAAGAGTCAAATAACGATGATTTCTCTTTAGCGGATGTTTGATTAGTGATTTCTACTTCTGGTTGTTTTTGGGGTTGGTTTGTCATTGTTATGCCAGTCGCTCTAATCTGTTTGTAGCGAAATCCAGACTAACTTGACATCTTCCAACAAGTACAAGTTTGAGTGTCGTACACTGAGCGACTTGTACCGAGCGAAGTCGAGGTAAGTCGAAGTGTGAGTGCTGAGTACTGAGTACTGAGTGAAAAACTTTTTGTCTACTCCCTGCCTCAACCGCTTAGTGGTAAGTAAAAAGGCAAAAATGAAGAATACTTTTGACTTTTGATTTTTTACTTTTGACTTCTCCGGCTTTGCCAAAGTGCCTCCGGTTGGTGAGCGTAGCCGAACCACTGCCTCCTGCTCAACCTAATTCCTTCACTGGTAGCTTGTAAAGCTTGTGATTAAAAGTTTCTAAGAAGTTGTTGTTTTGCAGAATTTCATAAAGACTGACATCTTGTTCTAGCAAACAGGCGTGGCCGCTATTGGGCAGGATGAAAACCTGAGATTTAGGTAAAATAGCAGCGATTCGCTTCACTTCTGTCACAGAAGGCAAAAGCCGATCGCTTGCACCAGCAATTAACAATACTGGTTGGGTGAGACGGCGTAATTTGTCATCGTCAACCTCAAATTCTCGCAATAAAGTCAATCGCCAATTTACTGTTACGGATGGGACAGAACGCATAGTTTTTAGCAACTCATAGCGATCGCTTCTGTCTAGGCGTTCTAAAGATGCCAGAAACGGTAATAAACCCAATGCACCAATATCATACAAAGATTCTGGTATTAAGCATGATAAATGGGATGCCCAATCTAAAAACGGACGCAGGCGAAAAGCTGAGGCGGGGTTAATCAAAATAATCCGTTTAAATAAATGCGGGGCTTTAGTAGCTACCTTCATCGCCAAGCAGCCACCAAATGATTCTCCACACAAATAAATTGACCTTTGGGAACTTTTCTCCAATTCTGCGTGAATTAAGTCCAAGACGTTATTAGTCAACTCTTCCCAAGTCGTTAAGTCTTTTCTGGGGATCGCCAAACAGCGAACATCAAAGCCTGCTTCTAGTCCCGATGTTTGCGATCGCAGTAACTCACCAGTACCATCCATTCCCGGTAAATAAACAAACAACGGATACTCTGGTTGGACTCGTTTCGGAGTCAGAAAACACGGCTTTAACTCAACTTCTGGCATTGTACAACTTTAATTTTCTTGAGGATTTTTATCGTTTTACCTGCATACAATTATTATCCTTTGAGATTTTTTTTTAAATGATTCCCATAAACAGACAAAAATTATCAGTTCAAAATAGTGAATTTAAGTTTTCGACAGTATTACAGGTAAAAGTCTGTTAAAATCATAACTCAGCTAATAAAAACTCACTTAAACCTGCAATCAAATTATTGTAAATATAATTTAGTCTTATATAAAGATTCTGTCAGATCATATTTAGCAATATATATCTAAAATCAGCAAAAAAATTACAATTAAAACACCAGCAAAGTCATCTTTAAAATTCTGCCGTGGTGTTGTATATCAATAACATCCTTGTTGTAGTAAATTTGCGATTTCACTGTGGCAGTGTTGTGTGAGTTCAGCTATAACTTTTCTGGCTTGTTTGCCGTGATATTGACTTTGATGATCGTTTGTAATCCAATAAGGGCGACCAATGAGTACAGCTACCCGTTGATATATCACTAATGGATGCCATCCATATTGGTTAAATAAAGGTTCGGAAGGGTCAAACAAACTCAACAGTTTTAGGGGAAAAGCTGTGGTGTTGACTTCTTCTAAAGAGGCGATCGCAATTGGTAAAATTGCTAAGTCTGGTACGCCAGTCCGCAACGCTAAATGGGCAAATCCGCGCTGAAATTCCCCCACCGCCGATGCTGGAGTTGATTGCACCATCGGTTCAGCCCCTTCAGGAAAAACGCCTACCATCTGCTTAGACTTTAATAGCATCTGTGATTGAGCAAAAAAGCTTTGCTGCCGATTCTCCACTGTTTCTAACGGAAAACAACCTAATTGTCCGGTGACAATTTCGCGCAAAATTGGCACTTGTCCCATGTAGTGATGACAAGCAAAACGAATCGGACTTGATAACGCCTTCATTAAAATCATGGCATCCATAAAGCTGCGATGATTGCTCACTATTAACAAACTTGCATCACGAGGAATGCGATCCTCGTAATAGCAAAACATTCGTGTGGAAAAAGTTGCTAAAAATAAGCGAGAAATATCTAAGGGGCTATTTAGACTCATATCTAAATATATTTTTGGGAAAATATCGTAGTTTATCTTGATTTAATTTTTACATTTCTTTACTGATACTACGACCCTCTTAGGATAGAAATGTCTTATCTATAAAAGCAAACGATTTTTCTATGTTTAGAGCGTTGTACTTTTGGTCACAATCTATGTAAGAAACAACCTCAGATCAACCTTATGAAATTCTCCTTTCTGTTTTTAGAGCCGAAATTAGCCAAATTTGTACTTATTACAAAACATTTCTGAACTCTAGAAATTTGCTAATATTAAGGTGAACTTTGAAAAAGAGATAGTAATGTAATATAATTGCGTAGTTTTGCCTTCATAACTAAGTATAAAACGTTTTAATAATTTGTTTTTTATTCTGCATGAACCTAGTGGATAAAACAGACCAGACATTTGCACTGACAACACCCCTTTACTATGTAAACGATGTCCCTCATATTGGAAGTGCTTATACAACCATCGCCGCAGACGTAGTGGCTAGATATCAGAGACTCAAGGGACATCGTGTCCTGTTAATTACAGGTACAGATGAACATGGGCAGAAAATTCAACGTTCAGCAGAGTCTTTAGGCAAAGCGCCCCAAGAATTTTGTGATGGGATTGTTCCCAGTTTTGTCAGCTTATGGGAGAAATTAAACATTCAATATGATCGCTTTAGCCGGACAACTGCGCCGCGACATGCAGCGATTGTTAAAGAATTTTTTGGGCGCGTTTGGCAAAAAGGCGATATCTACCAAGGGCAGCAAAAAGGCTGGTATTGCGTAGCCTGCGAAGAATTTAAAGAAGAAAGAGAATTATTAGATGGTAAGCGTTGCCCAATTCATACCAATAAAGAAGTTGAATGGCGAGACGAACAAAATTATTTCTTTCGCTTATCTAAATACCAAACTCAATTAGAAGAGTTTTATCAATCGCACCCAGATTTTATTCAACCCGAAAGCCGTCGTAATGAAGTTTTAAGCTTTGTCAGCCGAGGTTTACAAGACTTTTCCATTTCCCGGATTAATCTTGACTGGGGTTTTCCTGTTCCGACTGATCCTAACCAAACTTTATATGTCTGGTTTGATGCGCTGCTGGGTTATGTCACAGCATTATTAGAACCTGATGCTGAACCAACCTTAGCCAACGCTTTAGCAACATGGTGGCCGATTAACTTGCATTTAATTGGCAAAGATATTCTGCGGTTTCATGCAGTTTACTGGCCAGCAATGCTCATGTCGGCAGACTTACCTTTACCAGACAGAGTATTTGGGCATGGATTTTTGACCAAAGATGGGCAGAAAATGGGGAAGGCGCTGGGTAATACCCTTGATCCGATCGCTCTAGTTGAGAGATATGGTAGTGATGCCGTTCGTTATTACTTTCTTAAGGAAATCGAATTTGGCAAAGATGGCGACTTTAATGAAAGTAGATTCATCAACGTTTTAAATGCAGATTTGGCAAATGATTTAGGTAATTTGTTAAATCGCTCCTTGAACATGGTGAAGAAATACTGTGCTGGCAATCAAGTGTCAGTTTCAGATGAAACCATTTCTGCGGCAAATCCTTTGAAAACGATTGGTTTAAGTCTAGGGGAACAGGTACAACAAGCATATCAAGCACTAGCTTTTAACCAAGCCTGCGAAGCTGTTCTGTCATTGGTACAAGCCAGTAATAAGTTTATTGATGATCAAGCCCCTTGGTCACTATATAAACAAGGACAGCAGCAGGAAGTAGAAAAAGTGCTTTACGCAGTTTTGGAATCAGTTAGACTGTCAGCATATCTTCTTTCACCAGTTATTCCCAATATCAGTAGCGAAATTTATCAGCAACTGGGTTTTGGAATCAACTTTAACGAACAAAATCAAACAGCAACTGCTGCCCCATTTTCCATTCATTCCCAATGGGGGTTACTATCTAATAAACAACAGTTGGGGAATCCTCAACCAATTTTTAAACGCATAGAACCTCCGAAAAACGATTAGTTTTTTTAATTTCTTTCAGAACATTTTCTAATCTCTCAAATCTCTCAAAAAATTTATCGGGGCTGAACTTAAATCATTAGCCCCGGAAAATTATCATAAAACTCTCTAGCTAAAAGTCAAAGTTGGAAATTTGTATCAAAAATATCAAGATAAAAATGAGGTATGACAACAATGTTGAATAATTTAGAAAACGACTCGATATTTACGCCGGAACAAGTTTTAGAGAATCGAGGCCGAGTCGCTATATTTATTGATGGCTCAAATCTATTTTATGCGGCTTTGCAATTAGGAATTGAAATTGATTACACCAAGTTGTTGTGTCGTTTAACAGGTGGATCTCGGCTGTTGCGGGCTTTTTTCTACACTGGTGTCGATAGAACCAACGAAAAGCAGCAAGGTTTTTTGTTGTGGATGCGTCGGAATGGCTATCGCGTCATTGCCAAAGACTTAGTACAACTCCCAGATGGTTCCAAGAAAGCCAACTTAGATGTCGAAATCGCCGTTGATATGATGGCGTTGGTTGATTCTTATGATACGGCGGTGTTGGTGAGTGGTGATGGCGATTTAGCCTACGCTGTCAATTCTGTAAGCTATCGTGGTGTCAGGGTAGAGGTTGTGAGTTTACGCTCCATGACCAGTGATAGTTTAATTAATGTGAGCGATCGCTACATTGATTTAGAAGCTATCAAAGAAGATATCCAAAAAACCCCACGCCAAAGTTACCCCTATCGCCCCTTATCGGGAATGGGTTTTTTGGATGACCCAACAGACCATGACGGACATCTAGAAATTCAGGATACATGAAGCAGCAAGGTAGGCACATAGCAAAAATAAATTTTAGATTTCTGGGGGGAATAACAAATAAATCCCCCCACTTTCATGACTTGAGTTTTTGGAAGTTCCAATCAATTACAACCAAATGGTCTTACCTACTCTTGAGTTTACTGTTAATGCTCAGTTTAGGGGCTTGTGGTAAACCTGCAACCAACTCCAATCAAAATAATCAAGGTTCCTCGCCAGAAGATTCTGAGAGTAAATTAACTTTTTTTGATGTCACCCTAGAACAAGCCGATGAAGTTGGACGACCGCTTTGGACAGTCAAAGCCAAAAAGGCAAGATACACCAAAGAAAAAGAAATAGCTCAAGCCGAAAATCCTTATGGAGAATTATATCAAGATGGCAAAATAGTTTATCAAATTAAAGCCGACTTAGCAGATATTGAACAAGATGGTAAACGGCTATTTCTCAAAGGTAAAATTGTAGCCACAGACCCTACTAATGGTGTGGTTTTGCAAGGTAACGAAATGGAATGGCTACCCAAAGATGGTTTACTGATTATGCGGAATCAAATCAATGGTAGGCATAAACAGTTACAAGCCATAGCCCAAGAAGCACGAGTCAAAACCCGCGAACAAGTAGCCGAATTTATCGGTAAAGTCGTTGCTAATGCGACTGATCCCCAAATTAAAATGCGGACAGAACATTTAATTTGGCAGGTTAAACAAGAAAAATTAATTGGCGATCGCCCTTTACAATTTGAACGTTATAAAAATAATCAAATTACCGACCGTGGTCGCGGTAATTCTGCTGAATTTAACTTAAAAACTAAAATTGCTACCATCAACAAAAATGCCCAAGCAGATTTATTAGAACCACCAGTGCAGATCATTGGTAACTCTATGGTTTGGGATATGAATACAGAAAACATCAAAACAAATTCTCCTGTGCGGGTATTTCACCGGGCGGAAAAACTGACGGTGACGGGTAATCAAGCTGAGATGAAAATCCCCCAAAAAACAGTTTATGTAGTAGGAAATGTCAACGCCATCGGTCAGCGTCGTCAGTCTTTAACTTCTCAAAATTTAACTTGGTATCTCGATAAAAAATTATTAGAGGCGCAGGGAAATGTAGTTTATCGCCAAGCCAGCCCAGCCTTAACATTTAATGGAGATACAGCCGTTGGTAATTTGGAAACAGACAACATTGTTGTGAGTGGTGGTAAAACAGGTAATCGAGTCGTGACAGAAATTATTCCTGAATCACCAAAACCGAGGAATTAAAAGTAAAAAGGAAAAAGTGCGATCGCACGCAACCTACTATGATGCTGTGTAAGATGGCGATCGCTGATTTCATGTAAAATATTGCATAAATACGGGATGAGTTTGATCACGCAGAGACGCAAAACCTTTACGCGGGTTTTCAGGCGCGGGTGTTTTAGAAATTGTAGATGATTTTGATGGGGATACTTATAGAGCAATATACACTGTTAGGTTTGAAGGTGTGGTGTATTTATTACACGCTTTTCAAAAGAAATCAAAACATGGTATTGCTACACCAAAACAAGATATTGAATTAGTAGAAAAAAGATTAAAAGCAGCTAAAGAAGATTATTTACAAGAGACTCACAAAAGCGATGGTAATAAAGATGGACAACCAAAATAAAGTTACTAGTGGTAGTGGGAATGTATTTGCTGATTTAGGTTTATCTAATCCTGAAGAACGTTTAGTTAAAGCTGAACTGGCGATAAAAATTAGTGAAATTATTACTACTCAAAAACTAACTCAGGTTCAAGCGGCGGAAATTTTAGGTATAGATCAACCGAAAGTTTCTGCTTTAACTAGAGGTAAACTAAAAGACTTTTCAGTAGAAAGATTAATGAAATTTTTGAATATTTTGGGTAATGATGTAGAAATTAGAGTCAAACCTAAACCAGAAAATCGTACTTCTGCCTCTACTACTGTAGTTTGCTTTTAACCTTTGTGTGTTGCGATCGCTGATTTCATGTAAAATATTGCATAAATACGGGATGAATTTTCTCACGCAGAAGCGCAAAGGCACGGAGAGAATCAAGAGTTTTGTAATTATTGTGTAGGTTGGGTGTAGCGATAGCGTAACCCAACATTCTCAAGACTCTGTTGAGTTCCTAAAACTTTTTTTTTTGTTAAATTCATTTTTTTAACGAACCACAAAGGGCGCAAAGAGCGCGAAGAGAAGAAAAAAGTAATAACTGAACCGTATTGGTTTATATTTAGGGATTTTCATAAAAAAAATAGCTAATCGCTAGGTTTGAAAATCACCAATAATTAGCTATTAATTATA
Organism: Aulosira sp. FACHB-615; assembly: GCF_014698045.1. Taxonomy (GTDB): domain Bacteria; phylum Cyanobacteriota; class Cyanobacteriia; order Cyanobacteriales; family Nostocaceae; genus Nostoc_B. The sequence continues at coordinate 18,246 of NZ_JACJSE010000020.1, read as the reverse complement.
GTTTTTTAACTACGGCATAGCATCTATTTTTTGCCTTTTGCCTTTTACCTTTTGCCTTATTTACGGTTGATTTGGTGCAGTACAAGCACTATTAAAACCATAGGCTTCTTGCCAATGTTTTACAGTTCCTTTACCGATGGGAAAGACTTTGGTATCACCATTGGCAAAAGTTAACCGAACGCGGACTTCTTTGGGTTGAGCTTTGCGTAAAATGTTAGCAGCATCGGCATTAATAGCAAACAAAGTATCTGACATATACCAAGTGTTGCTATATGAAACATTTTGATTGTTTTCATATTCGGTATATGTATATTTGCCAGAAAAGCCTCTGACTTTGCTATTAGGGCTAGGAGTTAATTGCAGAATTTGACCATCAATACCTAACTCGATGGTGGTGGGGGCGATTTGTTCTAATGTTGCTTGGCCATCGGCTGGGGCGGTTTGGACGACGACTTTAGCAAAACAGCCTTCAATTTTGCTTCCCCACAGAGACACAACTACAAATCTGCCAGGACGAGGGCCGCTAAAGGGACTTTTAATTAAACTGCTTAAAGGGTCTTCACCGTGGGCATCAATAACTACTTTGCCTAAAGCGGAATTGACTAGGGTATCTTGGATATTTACGAGTTTACTAAAAGGCAAACCACCGCCAGCCCAAGGCATCCCATTCACTGTATTGAGTTTATCTTCATCGATCGCAGTTTGGGCGATCGCTTGTTCACCAGCAAAATTTAGCAAACTTGGCAATAGTAATACAGTTACAAGACTAAGATTTAAAATTTTTTTCATCTGAAAAAATGTGTAAATTAAAATGTTTTATTCTAAATTTTGCCATCTTTAGCAAATTCTACCAGGGCAAGAACCTGCGGCTCCGCCAGAACCATTGATTACTGATGGTCTGCCAATGGCGGGAACATTAGCCGATGCAGGTTTATCTTTTGGTTGAGAAATCGGTATTGCTAATTTCAAAGTTCTCACAGCTTTGGAATTAACAAAGATGTTGATAGGAATGCCTAAATTAAACCCAACTTTTTCCCCGTCGGATCTCGCACCTCGTCCGTGAATCCCAATTAAACGGCCGTTGTCATCTAGCACAGGGCCACCACTCATTCCGCGATAAGTCGTGTTGCTATAAATTAAGGTGTAACCTTCTTTATCTTGTGAATTAGTCCCAATAATTTGTCCCACTGGTACTAACACAGTACGGTTTTCAATGCCGTGTAATGGTTCTGGTGCGCCGGATACATATACTGTTGTGCCTTCCCTGGTGGCATCAGAATTGCCAAAAATCGCCACGTTGTAGGCTTGATCGCTGTTAAACTGTAAAATTGCTAAATCTGCCTCTGGAACACGGGTGATAGACGTGGGTTGAATTTGATATTGGGTCTGACCTCTTGTTTGGATGGTGTAAGTTCCTGGCGCATCAACAACATGCCAATTAGTCAGCACGCTGTAGGTTTTGCCTTTGCGGTAAATAATCACTCCAGAGCCAAGTTGCGGGCCACTAATCATGACAGTAATATTTTGAGCAAGATTAGTGACATCCTGTGCAGTTAAAGATTGAGCAATTTCTGGTTGCGTAAAGGCGATCGCTACCCCGACAATTGCTGTTGTAAATCCACGATTAAGTCTCATAATCTCACACCAATGTAAAAAATGATGACGGTAGATTGACAGAACGTTAGACATCTTAAATCCAAAATTTTTCGCCCGCTAATCAGCTTGACTAAATACAGTAGTAACTGTAGTGTTTTCGGCTTTTGGCATCATCTGTCTCACCTTTGTCATCGGTACAGCCCAACTGAGGCGAATAATCATTTGATGCAATCTTGCATCAACTTTAGAACCATCAGCAAATACTGATGGTTGATCCCACAATGGATAAGCTTGCATTCCATTGATTCCCACCACTTGACCCCGAACATTTAATAAAGGGCCGCCACTCATCCCGTTTTTAATATTGTTGGTGTAGCCTAGTTGATAACCGCCCTCTAAAGGTTTGGCTAGAACTAAACTCACCTTGCCTGTGGTAAAGGCCAAGCTTTGTTTTTTACCGCGTTCTTCCACAGCCGGATAACCCGCAGCAAATACTTCATCTCCTGATGCGGGAAATGCACCAGGAGATGCTATTGCATAGATACTGCCTGCACTTTTGAATTGCAACACAGCTAAATCGTTTTTTCCGAAGTTTAAGTTTTGAGGTAAATTAGCTCTATAAATCCTACCATCTGGCGCTTGTACACGATAGGGAGGATCACCAGCTTGTAATACATGAGCATTGGTCAGTACTGTATATGTTGCACCACTACGCCGCAACAAAATACCGGAACCCAAAAAATCTTGAGATAGAACTTTGACAGTAATTGAGCGAGCAATGTAATTTGGTGTAGGAATACTGACAACTGGTGCTGATGCCGACAAAATCACGGAAATACTGCCAAGACAGACAACCAGTGTCAACGGAGAACCATTCATTGGGGTTTACAACAGATAAAAAATAGCGATCGCATTATTCATTAATATCTTGATTAATATCGCTATTTTGGTCATTTGTCGCGTTATTTAAATATGTATCAAAATCAATGTTCAATGAGTCTCCCCCACTTTCATTCAGAACATTCCCCGCGACTAACCCCCGACGATTCATCAGTCTTCTCAAAGTTGCTTTCGCATTACTACCACGTTTGAGAGTAAACAACAAAGAACTATCAGTACAAGGCGCACTTTGATTTACCGCCGCACACACTACAGGTTGTCCGCGCAAAGTACCTGTTTTAATGTACTTGAGTCTGCCATTGTCATAACTTCTTTGAAATCTCCGCGACACTTCATAACAACGACGTTCTGAGTTCCATTCTCTAGGAAAGTAATCTTGAGATGACCATTGAATCATCGGGACTTTCCTACCATCTTGAGTTTGAGCAACTGTCACAGGTACACCTTGACGCTTTTCACACTTAAAAATCGTCCCGCCTGCATAACTAGGCTGGTCAATAGTTGCAACCATACTCAACGCCGCTACAGAAGAGACTCCGATTCCCATCAAGCCTTGGCCAAACAACCTCAATTTCATGGTTAACACCTAACTTCCTCAAAAATATCAGGTATCTTACTGAAAGTGTAAAACATCATTGACCGTAAAATCACGGTGATAGTTCCCACTAGAAAATAAATTTAACTTAAACCGAGTTTCCCTGAGTATGAGCAAAGTCTTGTTTTAGATAGGGATTTGCTTTAATTAACTACTGAAATTTTCATGTGTGTACCGATCAGCAAGTGTATTCTTGAGCTAATTCATAGCAATGACATATAAAAAACACACCTTGGTCACAATGTTGAAATATATTAACCGCAAATAGTTAATCTTTTGTTACAGAGATTATATTCATGAATCAATCGGCTAGTTTTTTGGTTGTTCTTCAGAATCAATATCAGGGGTGCTAGACATGAATTCCAGTTTAATTCTGTCCAATATTTTAAACCCGCCAGTGTTATTTTTCTTTTTAGGAATGCTGGCAATTTTTTTGCAATCTGACCTGGAAATTCCGCAGCCTTTACCTAAATTGTTTTCCCTTTACCTATTACTAGCTATTGGTTTCAAAGGCGGATATGAAATTACCGAAAGTGGCATCAATCCTGAAATTGCCATCACACTTTTTGCCGCGATTTTGATGGCTTCGGCTGTACCTGTTTACTCATTTTTCATTTTAAAAGTCAAATTAGATGCGTACAATGCAGCCGCGATCGCAGCAACTTATGGTTCGATTAGTGCAGTGACATTTATTACTGCTCAATCATTTCTCAAAATTTTGAATATTTCTTCTGGCGGACACATGGTAGCCGCATTAGCATTAATGGAATCACCAGCAATTATTGTGGGGATTTTGCTAGTGAGATTGTTTGCGCCACCGAAAGAAAACCAAAAAGGAGAATTTTCTTGGAGTGAAGTTTTACGGGAAGCTTTCTTAAATGGTTCAGTTTTTCTCCTGATTGGTAGCGTGATTATTGGCACACTCACAGGTGAAAGAGGTTGGGATAAATTACATCCATTCACCCAAGAAATTTTTTATGGAGTCTTAGCCTTCTTTTTACTCGATATGGGGATGGTTGCGGCCAGAAGAATCAAAGATATGCGGAAAACTGGTTCTTTTTTAATTGCCTTTTCGATATTAATGCCTGTAGCTAATGCCATTTTCGGCATAATTATTGCCAAATTAATTGGTATGTCTGCGGGTAATGCTTTGCTATTTGCAGTCCTTTGCGCCAGTGCTTCTTACATAGCAGTTCCCGCAGCGATGCGAATGACAGTTCCAGAAGCTAATCCTAGTTTGTATGTATCTATGGCCTTAGCACTGACCTTTCCTTTCAACATTATTATTGGCATTCCTTTGTATTTCAACATTATCAAAGCTATCGGAGTTTAAATAAGTGGAAGCCATCAAGAAAGTTGAGATAGTCACAAATTCTTTAGAACTACCAAAAGTTCTAGATATTTTAGAGAAAATCGGAGTTTCCGGTTACACTGTAATTGAAGATGTTACAGGTAAAGGAGATAGAGGTAGAGTTTTTAATGATTTAGAAAGTCATATACTCACTAATGGCTATATTATGAGTGTATGCACACAAGAACAAGAAGAAGAATTAGTAACAGAAATTGAGCCGATTTTAAAAAAATTCGGAGGTGTGTGTATTGTCTCTGATGCCAAGTGGATTGCACATTAGATAAGCTCTGAAGAGACGTATTGATAGTATCAACGTCTCTAAAAATCCTATTTATCTGATTACTCAGGAGTTTTTAACCGTGCCGATTAAACGCATAATTGCGGGGCTGAATGAATTTCACGATAATTATTTTATTACACACCGCGAATTATTTGAAAATTTATCGCAAGGACAAACACCAGAAGTATTATTTATTACTTGTTCTGACTCTCGGATTGATCCTTTTTTAATTACCCAGAGTCAGCCAGGAGATTTATTTGTTATTCGTAATGTTGGGAATATTATTCCTCCGTATGGCTCCCATCACGGTGCGGAAGGTGCAGGAATTGAATATGCAATTCAGGCTTTAGATATCAACGATGTAGTTGTTTGTGGTCATTCTCATTGCGGAGCCATGCGAGGACTATTACAGATAGGTAGCTTGGCACAGCAAATGCCATTAGTTTATGACTGGTTGAGGCAGTACGCTGAACCAACTCGCCGTTTGGTGATGGATAACTATAAAGATTGCCCCAGCGATAAGCTTTTAAGAATTGCCATTGAACAGAATGTACTGACGCAAATCGAAAATCTCGAAACTCATCCAATTATTCGTTCTCGACTGCATAGTGGTCAATTGACTCTTCATGCTTGGATTTATGAAATTGAGACTGGTGAAGTTTTTGCTTATGATGCCGAGATTGGTCAATTTAAGATTTTAGAAAATCGTCCCTTCCCTGTACCAAATCCGTTGATTGGTGTATATTCAGAGTAATTAATTATTAATGCTTGATAGGGTAATCGTGAGATTTTAAACTCATGATTACCCTATCTTAATTCTAGTTTACACTGAATACGGCAATGAAGAATTTTTTGTTTACAAAGAATAGTGATTTGCTGCGGCAAAAGGTATATGAATATTGGGAAGTGCTGAAACAATGGTTTGTCAATACACCGGAGCGATCGCTTGCCCAAGCTTATGATGCTGCCAAGAAAATCAGAAATATTGAAGTAGAGCATTTTAACAATCAAATCATTTCTGCCGCATCCGTAAATGAGACACCAAATGTCATGTCTTATTGGCAGAACGTACTGAGCCAAAATTTAACTATTATTAAACTGAGACTCGCAGAATTCCAGTCCAGCCGCGCACTATTAGAAATTTCCAACCCTGTTTTATTAGAGAAACTCCAGTTTATTGATGAAGTTATTGAAAAGTATCAGCAACAAACCTTAATAATTAGCAAAGTAAATCAACAATCTGTATCTCAGCCCCTAAAAATTGACAGTGAAATTTATCAAAATACATCTAATGTTGTCAATCCTGCCGGCAACAATCAAAGTATAGGTTTTCTCCCCAGTTCTATCGGTAGAACCATTAACCGACTTACCACAGACTTTTCTCCCAACGCCGAAGCGGATTTTATTCGGAATTACCACATTTCCCAAAATCGTACTAGAACTTCTGTGCGGTTCTTGTTACTGTTAATTGTGATTCCATTATTAACACAGCGTTTTTCTAAAGAATTTTTAGTGAGTCCCATAGTAGAGCGTGTCAGAAGTCAACAACTCACAGCTATTTTTATTAATTCTGAAATGGAGGAAGAAGCTTTCAAAGAGTTAAAAACCTTTGAAGAACAACTAAAATTTCAAACTCTCCTCAAAAAAGCGCCTATTTTATCTCCAGAAGAAATCGAGTCTAGTGTCAAAGAAAAAGCCATTGAAATAGCTCAAGAGTTCCGCCAAAAAAGTAAAGAAGCTATCAGTAATGTTTTTGCTGATTTAATTTCTTTAGTCGCCTTTGCTATTGTAGTTGCTAATGGTAAAAAAGAAATTGCAGCCATCAAGTCTTTTATAGATGACCTGATATTTGGCTTGAGTGATAGTGCTAAAGCCTTTGTGATTATTTTGTTTACTGATGTATTTGTGGGTTTCCACTCACCACACGGTTGGGAAGTCATTCTCGAAGGGTTAGCCGAGCATTTGGGGCTAGCACCTAATACAAGTTTGATATTTCTATTTATTGCCACGTTTCCCGTGATTTTAGATACGGTTGTGAAATATTGGATATTCCGTTACCTCAGCCGCTTGTCACCTTCAGCACTGGCTACATATAAAGAAATGAACGAATAAGATTAGCGAATTACGTATAATAGATTGTCAATCTCTTTCTTCTGTTGGCTGAACATTGCCACTAAAAATTATTTGCAATAGGTTTTTGATAAACCAAAAGGTTGCTGCTATTAGCAAAACAATCATTAAACTAGCCAGCGCAGCAAAAGGAGAAAAAATCAACAAAATTAACATTGCAAAAATCACACTAGTGATTAATGTTTTATTCATATCTTGGCACTTGTTTTAGTATCTGGTTTTAGCTTAACTAGCAATAGAGTGAATGGTCATATATCTAAAAGTAGGGATTTAAATAAATTTAAATCCGTTTTGTAACTTATTAAATAGCTGTTATGAACTACGTACACAAGAAAACATAAAAAAGTAACCCTTCTTTTTACTCAGCACTCAGTACTTTAAAATCCAATACGGTTCAGTTAAGAAAATAAATTAACTGCTACACATAAAACATATCTATTTTTTGGAGGGGGTTTGGGGGACGCAACCGTCTCCCAATCGGGGGTTTGGGGAGCCACTGCGTTGGGCGGCTTTGCCGACTTGAAGCAAGTGGCGTGGAGAATCCCCCAAGTCTTGGTTCTTCTGAAATCAATAAGCTGACAACGTTAACTGAACAGTATTGCTTTAAAATCAGGTTGACAGAATTATTTAGAAGGCGCATTTCGACTTCTCCCCAAGGGAGACGCTACGCGAACGCTCAATGCTCGATAGTCTTACTAAAAGAGGGTTGAGCGCAGTCGAAACCCGTCAATTGCAAGTTAGGTTTAATTCCGTCATTGTAAGTTAATTATTCACTCCCAGTTGACTAAGCTTATGCTTTTCTGGGGTAGTTTCCAGTTCCACAGATAGAAAATCAATGCCTTCTTTTTCTAACAGTTCCAGAATGGCTAGATTTAAGTTTTTCTCTGCGGCAAAATAGAGTTTGTCATCATTAACAAAACCAACGATATTAATCACACGGGCATTATTCTCTATCTGACTAAAGCGGACGATAATTTCTTTTGATAAGCCTTTAATAGATTCAGGCATTACTTGAATTGCATCGCAGATTCTAGCAGTTTGCTGGGCGGAAATATTATCAATTTTTAGGGTTAAGCTAATGCCCCATTTTAATTCCTCACCAGGATTTTGTGACCAATTCTCAACAATGCCAGTAATCATTCTAGAGTTGGGCATTTTTAAAATAGAACCCCATTTGTATACATGCAAGGTTGTGGTTCTAAATCCAATATTGAGAACTTGAACAAAACCTTCAACGCCTGCTACTCCCACCCAGTCACCTTCTCGATAAAGGTTATCAGAGTAGATAATAATTGTACAAAACCAGTCGTAGACAATATCTTTGAACAACAAACCTAGAGTAATACCAGCACCACCTAATAAACCAACTAAGGCGGCGGCTGATTGTCCTAAAAAGATTTCACTGACTTTAATCGTAATGACTATAACTGCTGCCGATTGAAATATTTTCGGCATTAATGGTCTCAGCAATTCATCAAGGTCTGTGTCAGTATGCAGTACTAAGTTAGCAATAATCTGACCTAAAATGGAAGCGGCTCGATAAATAGCATAAGCAACGATAAAAACGACGATTAAGTTAAGAGTTTTACCAATTGACTCGCTTAATTGAATGCCTAATTCTGGTGACAGAATTTCTTTGACAAACCATAGTCCAGCAATCAAAATTAACCAACTTAAAGACGGTTTGATAATCCCTACTAGTTCATCATCGAGGTCGGTTTTGGTTTGTTTTGTAAAGCGTTCAATAGTTCTAACTATTAATTCCACTACGAATCGTCTTAAGGTCTGTGTCAAAGTTAAGACAACAATGACAGTCACTATTTTGCCGATAGGTATGCCAGAGTAGTCAATGTTTTTCAGTAAGTTCAAAATTTCTTGCATAAGATTAGCCAACCAGTAATAGCTGTTTATACTTAATCGCCATGTGCTTTTTGTATAACAACATTTAATGCTGAGAAAGACTCATGCTGTGTGTTTGTACAACACTATCTGAGTAGGGGAAGGTGAATTTGACGTTTCGCCCTTAACTCAGCATTTGATATGGTGTTATGAGCTAAATGTTACTCGTGCTAATACTGGTTGTAATCCGGTGATATTCTTAAAAATATTAGTGAATTTGCTAGGTAATTCAGTATTTTTACTAGTAAGTATAGTAAGTGTATTTTTGATTACTGGGCTTGGTTGGGTTTAACCAATCTACTGTTCTGAAGATTTGCGATCGCACCACATCACCCAATACAGTTCAGATAAGAAAACAAAATTACAACAAAACCTGCAAATGATAACAAAATCCTTACACCCAATCTCCATGAATAATCTTTGTGCGTCAGTCCTGTAAGTGAGTGAAGTACATAATCAACAAACTAGCCGTCATCAACTGCATACATCACCACGCAGTTAATAACGGCTAATTAATTTTTTGGCGGAAGAATTTATTTAATGATTCCTAAAACTTCCGGCTGGGTAACTTGGGGTGCAAATAATCCCTTGGCATAGATTTCGGGCTTGGCTTCGGCAAATTGAATATATGATTGACGTACTTGGCTATTCACCGCCACGGTTTTGACATCATACATTTGTGTAGCCAATTTGGGATAAATACCAACACCAATAATCAGCACCAAGAAACAAGCGGCGATAAAGATTTCACGGGGTTGGGCATCTCGGTAAACTGCTTCGCTGGGTAGGAGACAGTCTGTACCGAAGCAAACTGTACCTTCATCTTCTTGATTTTCAAAAGCAGAGTTACCAATATCACAGGTGAGTTCTGAGCCAGTACCGTAAAATACTTGTCGCAACATCGACAGCAGATAAATCGGGGTGAGGATCACGCCGACTGCGGCTAAGAACACCATCACGGTGCAGAATGTAGGGCTGTAAATGTCACTGGTAGTAATGCCAACAAATACTTGCAGTTCACTCACAAAGCCACTCATACCGGGAAGTGCGAGTGATGCCATTGCACCAGCCGTAAACAGGGCAAATACTTTTGGCATAAGCTGACCAATACCGCCCATACTTTCCATTGCCATTGTATGGGTGCGATCGTAGGTAACACCAGCTAAGAAGAATAGAACTGCGGCAATTAAACCGTGGGAAAGCATTTGCAGCATTGCACCACTGACACCGACATCGGTGAAGGAGGCAATTCCCAGCAGTACAAAACCCATGTGAGAAATAGACGAATAAGCGAGGCGGCGCTTCATGTTCGTCTGAGCGAAGGAGTTTAATGCACCATAGATAATATTGATGACACCAAGAGTTGCGAGAACTGGTGCAAAGTAAACATGGGCATCGGAGAGCATTTCTAAATTGATGCGAATTAATCCATATCCACCCATTTTCAGCAGTACACCTGCTAATAGCATGGATACAGGAGCAGATGCTTCACCGTGGGCATCAGGCAACCATGTATGCAAGGGAAATACTGCTAATTTGACACCAAAGGCAATTAATAACCCAGCATATAACCACAGTTCTAAAGCTAAGGGATAATTCTTGGCACTAAGTTCGACTATATCGAAGGTTGTATTATCGCCGTAGAGTGCCATTGCTAGGCCTGCTACGAGAATAAAAATAGAAGCGGCGGCGGTGTAAAGTAAGAATTTAGTGGCAGCGTAACGGCGTTTTTGACCACCCCAAATGGAGACTAGTAGGTAAACAGGAACTAATTCTAGTTCCCACATAATAAAGAACAACAATAAGTCTTGGGCGACAAATACGCCGATTTGTGCGCTATATAGCAGCAACATTAAGAAGTAAAACAGGCGTGGCTTGAGGTTAACTTGCCATGCAGCAAACATTGAAAGAGTTGTGACTAGTCCTGCCAGTAGCACAAGTGGCGCGGATATTCCATCGACTGAAACTGCCCAACTGAACCCCAACTGAGGCACCCAGGCATATTTCTCCGCGAGTTGAAACGTTGCACTGCTGGCATCGTAATGCTTCCAAAAAGCGTAGCACATCAAGATAAAATCCGCGATCGCCACACCTAGGGCATACCAGCGCACAAGTTTGCCGTCTTTATCAGGCAGCACGGGAATGAGCATGGAAGCAACGAGTGGGAGCAGAATAATCGCGGTTAGCCAAGGAAATCCATCCGCTATCATGGCAGTAAGCAAAAATACTTATAGTTGAATAACTTCATTATATGCAATTATGTTAAATTTTCTTCATAAATCTTTATCGCAGATTGCTATAGAAGGAATTGATTATGCCAATGTTGCGATACTAGTAAAGTTGTTTAAATATAAGTAATAATGGTGTTTATTTGCCTAAAAACTGAATAATTACACATCTTAGATTCAATAAAGTCTCAATTCCAGAAAAATCCAGTTATCTCGATATTCTGGAGGGACTTCTGTTTTTTCAAAATATGGTGCGATATCTTGAAAACCGAGTGAATGATACAGTGCCTGCGCGGCTTTCGCAAAAGGAGCCGTATCTAAGCGCAGTTTTGAGTAACCTAAATTGGCAGCTTCATAGATAATATTTTCTAATAATTCTCGGCCTATACCTTGGGCGCGAAACTTTGGCTGGACGTACAGCCTTTTTATTTCTCCAATTTCCTGATCAATGCGGCGTAAGCCAACACAACCAACAATTTTGCCTTTATATCTTGCTAAAAGTAAGCGTCCGGCTGGCGGCATAAATTCATCAAGTTGAGCAAGACATTCTTCTAAGGAGGAATTAACATCAAAACTCAGGTTAAATTCCTGGTTCCACATAGAATTTATCCAGCTAAAATATTCCAAGAGCAAATCTTTGATATGGGCTTTGTCTTTGTCAGTTTCGCATTGAGTAATTTTTAGCAAAATAATTTCCTTACTATGTATATTTTAGATCAGTCGTGAACAAGAAATTATGAAAACGAACCGCAAAGCACGCAAAGTACACAAAGGAAGAGAAGAAAGAAGTTGTTCCCGCATGATTTAAGATTTATGTTTCTCATCTCAATGAGGTGCATTTCTCTAGTTCCTAGCCTCTAGCTTCTTGTACTGCACTAAACCGACAAACGCTATATATAATTTCTCCAATGTGCAGAATACCAATTATTGATTTATCAGCCTTGATAAATAGTGATTCACAAGCTCAAGATGCTGTGGTGAAACAAATTTATCAAGCTTGCCATGAAGTTGGCTTTATGTATTTGCAAAATCATGGCATTTCAAAAGAATTGATTGCAGAAGTATTTAGCTATAGTCAACATATTTTTAATTTACCGCTAGAAGTTAAACAACAAATAGCTTGGCAAGATGAATTTAGTAATACTGGTTATGTTGGCAGAGAAAGAGAGCGACTTAATCCAAGTCAACCAGGAGACTTAAAAGAAGCTTTTAATTTTAGCAAGGTAGAAGTTGCGTTTTCTATTGATGGTGTGAGTTTAGCAAACAACTCTTGTATTATTGCATTTTATACAGCTTGTACAGAACTAGCTAACAAAGTATTAACAACATTTGCGTTGGCGTTGGGATTACCAAAAGATTTTTTGACAATTAGACACAATCAGCAAAATCATACTCTGCGACTGCTACATTATCCGCCAATCCAAGAACTTCCGAAACCTGGACAAGTGCGTGCGGGGGAGCATTCTGATTATGGCAGTATTACTTTGCTATTCCAAGATGATGTGGGTGGTTTGGAAGTGCAAACAACAACTGGAGAGTGGATAACTGCGCCGACAATTCCTGATACGGTGATTGTGAATACAGGAGATTTGATGCAGCGTTGGACAAATGATGTGTTTTGTTCAACTAAGCATCGGGTAATGATTCCCAATGATTATAGGGTAAAGCGATCGCGCTATTCAATAGCATTTTTCTGTCATCCTAATGATGATACAGAAATTGTTTGTTTGGAAACTTGCCAAAAGGAACGTGCGCCTATTTATCCTCCCATCCTTGCGGGAGAATATCTTTTGAGTCGTCTACAAGCAACATATTAAATGAAAACCTACGATTGGATTGTGGTTGGTGGCGGAATTACAGGTGCGACACTGGGTTATGAATTAGTCAAAGTCGGCTTGCGTGTGCTGTTGTTGGAACAACACGCCACACCAGACAATGCAACTCGATATAGTTATGGTGGACTAGCTTATTGGTCAGGAACAACACCACTCACTCGTCAATTATGCCAAGAAGCGAGCGATCGTTACCAAATCTTGCCTCAAGAGTTAGATGCTGATATTGAATTGCGAGAATTAGATTTATTACTGACGATTTCAGCCGATACTCACCCAGAAACCGCCGCCAGTGTCTATGCTAATTGTGCTGTACCGCCAAGTTTACTCAGTGTACAAGACGCTTGTGAGTTAGAACCACTAATAAATCGGGAAGTTATTTCCGGCGCTTTAACTGTGAAACATGGACATATTCATCCAGATAAAACCGCACAAGCTTACATACAAGCTTTTTTACGCGCTGGTGGGGAAATGCAAATTAGTCAAGTTCTGCAAATATTGAAAGGAGGTGTCCAAACAAATACCGGAACTTATCACAGTGCTAACGTTGTAATTTGTGCTGGTGGACTCAGCCGCAAATTACTCAAATCAGCAGGTATTTCCATTAAAGTGTATTTTACTCACGCCGAAATGATTGAAATTCCACCTGTAGATTTGCGTTTGCAAACTTTAGTAATGCCGGCGAATCTGCAAAGATTTGAATTAGAATCCGTATCTATACAAGTTGATGAATTGTGGAATCAACCTGAAAAAGAATTAGCATCACCAATATTAGATGTAGGTGTAGTTCAATTTCTAGATGGTAGCTTGCGCTTGGGACAAATTAGTCGCGTACTGACAAATCCTCATGCACAAATTAATGCAGAAGAAAGTGAACAATGGCTGAGAAAAAGTATCACGCAAGTCTTACCAGCTTTAGGCAGCTTCTCAGGAACTTGGCATAAGTGTTTAGTAGCGTTTAGTAACAAACGTTTTATAATTGGTGCTGTTCCAGAGATTGATGGTGTGCATATTTTTTCAGGATTTAGCAATCCTCTGGTTTTTGTTCCACCTTTAGCACAACGTTTTGCGAACTTTGTCACGGGTAAGAAAGATGAAATTATTAACCAAATAATTACAAGTATGAAGTAAGCTAAACTGTAGAATTGCTCAGGCTCATAGATAAAATGCCGAGAATTTTGTCTACTTCCTTGATGAAATAATCTTTCTTGTCTATAAAAACATTACTGTTGCAAAGTTTTAAAAATTTCCAATCAGTTCCTGTTGTCACTACACCATAAATTTCATTAGTAACATTACCCTGTTGTTGATTAAATAAATTAGCAGCAATCATTGTGGCAATACATTGTCCTAAACCTGATTTAATACTTTCGTTTTTAGCTTCAACAATTGTCACTACAGGGCTGGTGATATCATACTGTTCTGGTGATTTACACAAGATAAAATCACAACGTCCTTCTAATCCTTGGGCTGCATCAACATTAAACTCAGAACCAGAGAAGACGCTCACTTGATATTGTAAATAACGCCTCACTTCTATTAAAACTGGCATGATTACCAATTCTGAACGAGCTTTTTCTGTATTGATTGCCGTTACTAAAGGTAAATGTTCTGCCAGAATCATATTTAGGTAATCTGTAGGTGTAACAACTGCTGTATCGGAGAATAAATCCTGATTTTCAACAACTGTTAGTTGAAAGTCTTTTTTGACTTTATTAAAAGTAAACGCACTGTAAGGCATTTTAATACTATATCTCTTGACTCCTAAATTCTTACATAGAATATCAAATTAATCAGCGATTAACTGTTGAAACCGTTCATTTTTAGCGATTTCATCAAAATCGATATCATTGGCCGCATCTTCTTTATATCTGGGATTAATTTCTATTGCTTGTTGGAGACATTCAATTGCTAATTGAGCTTGTTTTTGGAGAGCATAACAAGCTGCTTTATTATAATAAGAAATTGCGTAATCTGGCTTAAGTTCTATGGCTTTATTAAATGCAGCGATCGCATCGTCATCCATACCTAATCTTACCAGCGTGTAACCGCGTTTATCCCAGATTTTGGGCGAGTTAGGTTGCAATTTAATCGCTTGCTCAAATGAAGCTAATGCTTCTTCATATTCTTCCAATTCTATGAGAGATAAACCCCGGTTTAACCAAGCCGTGACATCATCGGGTTTGATTTTTGTGGCTTTATTGAAACAAGCAAAAGCCTGCTTATGCTGACGGAGATTACCAAACGCCACGCCGCGATCGCACCACGCTTGATGATAATCTGGTTGCAGTTTGATAGCCTGGTCATAGGAAGCGATCGCATCTTGATAACGCTTCAGTCTTGCTAAAGTCAGACCATGTTTTAACCAAGCGGTGGCATTTTCCGGCTGGATTTTTATTGCTTGATTGTAACAGGCGATCGCTGCTTCATATTGCTTTTGGGCAAATAAATCATCACCTTGTTGGATATCAGCTTCTACTGATACTGGTGGTGCTTGAGGTTGGGTCGTTTTTGACTCTGTAATTTCTTGGAGAATTAACTCTTTACGTTGTTGAGCATCTAATTGTAATTCTGACAGTTGAGACACAAATTCAGTTTCTAATTTTTCCAGCTTTTCAAGAAGGAATAACTTTTGTTTTTGAGCATTTACTTGCAGTTCCGAAAATTGTTCCGCAAACTCTAAACCAGATTTTTCCAAATTTTCGATAATTGAATCTTTATGTTTGCTAATATCTAACTGTGCGGCTGTTTGGATTTTTTCTAGATTTTCTAATAAAACCTGCTTTTGTTGCTCATACTCCAATGGTAAGCCAGAGAGTTGAGCAGTTAAACTATTGACTATTTCTCTAATATTATCCAGTGTTTTATCTTTTTGCTGTTCAGCATTTACTCTAATTCCCGCCAACTCTGCGATAAATTCTTGTTGCGTTTTAACTAATTCTGCCAGTAAGTCATCTGTTCGCTGCTGAGTTGCCGAGTTTAAGCTAGATATATACAAATTAAAGCTATTCTCTAATTCTGCAATATTATTTTTAGTTCTATCTTTTTGTTGTTCAGCATCGACTCTAATTCCCGCTAATTCTGAGATAAATTCTTGTTGGTTTTTGACTAATTCTGCCAGTAAGTAATCTTTTTGCTGCTGAGTTGCCGAGTTTAAGCTAGATATATGCAAATTAAAGCTATTTTCTAATTCTGCAATATTATTTTTAGTTCTATCTTTTTGTTGTTCAGTATCGACTCTAATTCCCGCCAATTCTGAGATAAATTCTTGTTGCGTTTTGAGCAATTCCGCAATTAAATTATCTTTTTGTTGTTCAAAATCTGCGTGTAAATTGGCAAACTGAGATATAAATTCATTTTGGGATTTTTCCAAATATTCCCAAGTTATCTGCTTATGTTTTTCAGTGCCTATTTTGATTTCAGCAATCTGTGAAGCAAAATCAGATTCTAAATTACCAATATTTTCCAAACTGGTATCGCGTTTTTGTTGGGTGGTTAGCTGCAATTGTTGTAATTGCTGACTAAATTCAGCTTCTAAATTATCTAGATGATTTTGTAGATTCTTGATTTCTACTTCTAACCCCGATAAAATATTGTTCTTGGATTGCAATATCTCAGATTGCAAATTAGATAAATTCTCTTGTTCTTGCTGTATATTCTGCTTGAGAGCTTCGGATTCATTTTCTAACTCTCGATTGATTTTTTTGACTTCTTGAATCAAATTTTCCGCTTCTTGCTTAACAATCACTATTTGATTTTGCAAATTTTCGATGCCTTGTAGCTGTCCCATTGCTTTATCAACAATTTCTCTAATGGCTACCCGCCGTAGTAACCAAAATAAAGCAATCACAGCTACAGGAAATAAACTTAATATAACTAACCAAAGATTGAGTAAGATAGTTGTCGAAATGCCATTAGATGGTGCTTGCTTTCGCAGTTGGTTTAATTCTGCGCGTTCTTGATTAGAGAGAACTTGCGCGATAGTTTGTTCTTGGGTGATGGGTGGTGTAGTTTGTCCACTCGCCACACCAGTAGACAGCAGCAAGGGTGAAAATGCGATCGCACTTTTCAAGACTAATGCTAAAACAAATTGATTCTTGCTGTTCAGGGTAACTGAAAGTTTCATAGATTCTAAGACCCTTCATGAAAAATGAAGGGTTAAACATTAGATCAGGTTAATGTCATTTTACATAATTCAGCAAAGAGTAAGTTTGTGACCTTACTCATTAACTTACCTGGGATATGTTTACCGCCTAGCAACTTTTTACCTTGCTTACTAAAGTTAGCGTTGAATTTTTCACGCTAATTAACTCTTTGGTGATGTTTTTCTGTAGAACCCTGCTAACTTTTACACCAGTAAGTATGTACTGCCAATAGTTAAATTCTAACACTCTATATTTGACTCCAGCGAGAACCGCTATGTGGCAAATGCGATCGCAGAAATAACAAATGTGTATGCAAAAGCTATTTCTGCGACTGGCGACGGAATAGATATTACTTGATTTCCAGCAAAGCGATCGCTTGTTCTAGGTAATTTTTGGCATGATAGCGATTGAGTAATTGTTCCTGGTCATATCTCGCCGGATATTCCATACGCCTACCTTCCATTGAAATCCTGATTAATGCTATCTGTTCTAAGGTTGGTTGATTCATTTCATCCAACGCAACGCTGAGATGTTGATAACTCTCGAATGATGGTATTCTCAAACCTCGGTTATCCTTCATCTGACTTATCGCCAATACAGGGAACGCCATCAGTGTCGTGATGTAGCTGACTTTGTATCCTGGGTTCCCTGTTGGACGTAAACCATAGCGATTACACAAAATTTTCAGTTGAGCCAGCGTCAACAGTTCAAGTTCTGTTCTTGTGAACATAGAATAGTAGTGTTCATTTTGTCAGTGGACATTTAGTGGTTGTCTGAACTTTGGCGAGTGAAACAACCACTAACTAATGATTATTCAATGTGTATATCAATTAGTCCAGCTTTATTAAGTTACATAAAGTGCCTAAAGATAATCGTGGTAATCCAGAAATTAAAAATCATGGTTTTAAAACAGATAGGGACAAACCCTTAACTGAGTACGTACACTTACGTGTCACGAAAGAAATGAAGGAGGCGATACAACAACAAGATGATCCGCCGGAATTTTGTCGTGAAGCAATTCAAGAGAAACTGGATAAACAGAAACAGCAAGGTACAGGATAATGGCGTTGCTGTAAAACAAGTTGCAAAATTAGCGATCGCATAAATAACAAATGGGTATACGAAGTCTATTTCTGCGACTTTCTTTGAATTAACATCCCTAATTTAATAGGACTTAACGCGATGTGCGACTTAATATTCCGTAACAAGTGCGTCGAATTGAAGAGGATCACAATTGTGGCGATTAAGCCAAAAACAGACGGTATGAGCTAAAATCTTGCGATTGAGGCG